>JAZRHW010000067.1:0-5982 GCA_045644965.1 Eubacteriales bacterium | reverse complement strand
CGCTCTCCGCCCCACTGCGAAAGGGGCGAAGCCGCTTTAAAATTTTTTTGCCTCTTTTTTTACAAAAAAGTAGAGCGGAAGGAGGGGAGAGAATGCTCTATACTATTGACGGATTGGTTATCCGTGCGCGAGATTACGGTGAAAATGACCGACTTATAACCATACTTTCAGCCAATGGCAAAATTACCGCTATAGCAAAGGGCGCGCGCTCAATGAAGAGCAAGGTAAAAAATCTCACCCAGCCCTTCGTTTACGGAAATTTTGAAATAAATCAAAAGGGAAGCGCGCTACCGTGGATACGGGGTGGCTCGGCTCACGAGATATTTTACAATTTGCGAGAGGATGTAGAAAAGCTCTTTCTTTCCTCATACATATGCGACGTGGCAAACGAGCTCTCGGGCGAGGGAGTGGACAACTCAAGTATGCTCCGTCTAACTCTCAATACGCTCTATGCGATAATGAATGACCTTCGTCCACTGCCGCAGATAAAGGCGGTGTTCGAGCTGCGTGCGGCGGCACTTTCGGGATACGCACCCGATCTTACTCACTGTGAAAGCTGTGGTGTGGAGAATGCGGTGAACACGTATTTCGACGTCATGAACGGTTCGCTGATTTGCTCGGAGTGCTTGCAAAAGCGAGGAGAGATAGTTAAAAAGAATCTCCCACTTTCCTATGATGACGTGAGGGAGAGCAGTGTGATAATTCCCCTGACTCCGTCCTCACTTATGGCGGTGCGCTATGCACTCTACGCCCCTGCGGAGAAGATTTTCTCATTCTCGCTATCAAGTGGTGAGGATATGGATCTTTTCACCCGAGCAGGTGAGGGATATTTGCTCAACCACCTTGAGCGAAGCTTTGATTCACTTGACTTGTATTACTCGATTTTATAAGGAAAATTATGAAATATTCGGAACAGTTATTTACAACACTTGAATTTGATAAAATAAAGGCACTTCTCGCTGAATGTGCTATGACCGAGGGAGCTTCGGCTATGGCGCTGGCTCTTGAGCCAAGCGCAGACCCCGTGGTGATAATTCGCCGTCAAAGAAGAACCACCGACGCGCTCCGTCTTGCCAATGCGAAGGGAATGCCGACAATACCAAACGTCCGTGACGTTGGTGCATCTTGCGAGCGCGCGGACAAGGGCGCGGTGCTTTCAATGAGGGAGCTACTTGACGTCGCAGGTGTTTTGCGCGCATCAAGAATGCTAATTGACTATCTCAACGGTAACAAGCTCTTTGAAACCTCTCTCGACGAGATATTTGACCGTCTTATTCCCGATAGAAAGCTCGAGGAACGCATTTTCCGTTCCATTATCTCCGAGGAGATGATGGCGGACGAGGCAAGCCCCGCACTTGCTGAAATAAGACGAAAAATCAGAAATGAAAACAATAGAATAAAGGACATTTTGCAAAAATACGTGACCGTTGGCTCGCACTCGAAGTATCTTCAAGAAAACATTGTTACCATGCGTAACGGAAGATACGTTGTTCCCGTAAAGGCGGAGTGCAAAAACGAGGTTAAAGGTCTTTTGCACGATACCTCCGCTTCGGGCGCTACTATGTTTATTGAGCCCGCCTCGGTTGTTGAGGCGAACAACGAGCTCCGTATGCTTCAGTCCCGTGAGGAACACGAGATGGAACGAATTTTAGCCGAGCTTTCCGCACTTGTAAGCGACGCTTCAAATGCAATTTGGCTCAACTATCGCAATATTTCCGAGATCGCCTTCTATTTTGCCTGCGCTACTCTCAGCCAAAGAATGAACGGTATCTCTCCCGCCATTCCGAAGGGAAGAACGGTCAATCTTAAACGCGCGCGCCATCCCCTTATCGACAGGGACAGAGTAGTTCCTGTTGACCTTATGATTGAGGGTGGAAATGACACTCTCATTATCACAGGTCCAAACACCGGTGGTAAGACGGTAACTCTCAAAACACTCGGACTTTTTGCTCTTATGGCGCAATCTGGACTTCATATTCCTTGTGACGATGGAAGTGAGCTTTGCATTTATGACAATATCTTTGCGGATATTGGTGACGCGCAAAGCATTGAGCAATCGCTTTCCACCTTCTCATCACATATGGTTAGCATAGTTAAGATGCTCGACGGCATTACGGGTGAATCCCTTGTCCTCTTTGACGAGCTTTGTGCGGGAACCGACCCCGTTGAGGGCGCGGCACTTGCCCACTCAATTATTGAGGCGGTGCGAGAGAGGGGTGCTATGTGTATGGCGACCACTCACTATGCCGAGCTCAAGGCATATGCGCTTCAAACCGAGGGTGTAACAAACGCGAGCTGCGAGTTTGACGTGGCAACACTCAAGCCAACGTACAAGCTCATTATCGGTACACCGGGTAAATCCAATGCGTTTGCCATTTCTTCAAAGCTTGGTCTTGATGAAAAAATCGTTGAACGCGCCAAGGCATTTATCGGTAGCGAGGATAGAAATTTTGAAACGGTAATTGAAAAGCTCGAGGAGAGCAGAATACAAATGGAGCGCGAGCGTGCAATGGCCGAGGAGCTCCGAGTTGAATACGAGCGCTTTAAGGCGGATAATGAAAAGATTTTGAACCGCAAGCTTGCCGAAGCTGACCGCGAGCTGAATAAAGCGCGCGAAAAAGCAGTTGCAATGGTGCAAAGCGCAAAGGCGTCAAGCGATTATATTCTTGCCGAGATGGACAAGCTCCGCAAGCAGCGAGATAGCGAAAGACTCGGAGATGAGGTCGACGAGGCGAGAAGAAAAATGCGCGCGTACCTTCGTGATAACGAGAGCAAGTACAATCCCGTTGAGGAAAAGGTGGACAAGGAGTACGTTCTTCCGCGTCCTCTCCGTGTAGGCGACGAGGTCTATATCGTAAATATAGATAAAAACGGCTTCGTTGTTGAAGCGCCCGACAAGAACGGCAACGTGACCGTTCAGGCGGGAATTATCAAGACAAAAACGAAGCTCAAAAATCTTAAACTCATAGAAAACTCACCTTCCTTTACCGACAAGTCGGGCAAAAAGGCAAAGGCAACCGATTACCGCGCAACAGTTAGCCGTGACTGCAAGGACGAAATTGACCTTCGCGGAATGAACGGTGACGAGGCGTGGATGAAGGTTGACAAATATCTCGACGAGGCAATGCTCGTCGGCTATCATACGGTTCGTCTTATTCACGGCAAGGGAACGGGTGCGCTCAAAAAGGCACTTTGGGAATACCTTCGTCGAGATAGCAGAATCAAGTCCTACCGCATCGGTCAGTACGGCGAGGGGGACGGCGGTGTTACCGTTGTTGAGTTAAAGTAGGTTAAATTGTGCGAAATGCAATATAAATCACCTAAAAAACTATAAAAATCATCAAAAAGTATATTGTCAAAATGTAGAGATATATGCTATAATAAGACATAATTTGATATTTTCAGGGGGAAATGACTAATATGAAAAATGAACTTTACGGTGAATTAAGAGTAATTGGTATGAAGGGCTGCGAGCAATTTGTTTCGCAGGTTGACGAATATCTTAAGGAGTGGAGAAAGACACAACCCGAGGAAACTTTTCTTGTTGACCACGAGTGTCCTCGTTTTGGCACCGGTGAGGCAAAGTGTGTTATTCACGAAACACTCCGCGGTGACGACGTTTATATCATTACCGACTGCTTCAACTATAGCGTAACGTACAATATGTACGGTATGCAAGTGCCCATGAGTCCCGATGACCATTATTGCGATCTTAAGCGTACTATTGCGGCTATCGCGGGCAAGGCGAGAAGAATTACCGTTATTATGCTCATGCTCTACGAGGGCCGTCAGCACAAGAGAAGCGCGAGAGAGTCCCTTGACTGCGCACTTATGCTTCAGGAACTTATGGGAATGGGTGTTTCTAACTTCCTTACATTTGATGCACATGACCCCCGAATTAATAATGCAGTACCGCTTTCCGGCTTTGACAACGTTCAGCCCACATATCAGATGATCAAGGCGCTCGTTAAGAACGTTCCCGATATTATCGTGGACAAGGATCACCTCGCAATGATATCCCCCGACGAAGGTGCTATGCAGAGATGTATGTATTACTCCAGCGTGCTTGGAATTGACATTGGTATGTTCTATAAGCGTAGAAATTATTCCATTATCGTTAACGGAAGAAATCCCATTGAAGCGCACGAATATCTCGGTCAGGACCTTCACGGTAAGGACGTTATTATCGTTGACGATATGATCGCCAGCGGTGAATCCCTTCTTGACGTTGCAAAGCAGCTCAAGGCAAAGGGCGCAAAGAGAATTTTCAACTTTGCAACCTTCGGTCTCTTCACAAGCGGCTTTGAAAAATTTGATAAGGCGTATGAGGAAGGCCTTATTGATAAAATCTTCACTACAAACCTTGTTTACCACAAGCCCGAGCTTGATGGCAAGGCATGGTGGTGTGAGGTTAATATGTGCAAGTACGTTGCATTCCTCATTGACACACTTAACCACGATGATACTATCAGCCGTCTCCTTGACCCCGTTGATAGAATCAATAACGTGCTTGTTAAGTACGGAAAGAGATAAATTACATTAAACGGAGAAAATATGTCAGAAAATAAAGCTTGTATGGCTAAAAAAACCTCTATCGGCGGTCAGGCACTCATAGAGGGAATTATGATGCGCGGTCCTAAAAAGAGCGCAATGGCTGTTCGCAACACGCAGGGAGAAATAGTTCTCGACGTGTGGGATAACGAGCCTGAAAATAAGAAAACGAGCATCATTGATAAGCTCAAAAAAGTACCCGTTGTTCGCGGAGTATTCAACTTTGCATCTTCAATGATAATGGGATATAAGGCGCTTATGAAGTCCGCTGAAATTGCAGGACTTGATGATGAAGAGGAGATTAAAGAGGGAACAATGACCGTAATCAGCGTCATTTCCGTAATTTTTGCAGTTCTTCTCTCGGTGGGACTCTTTATTTTGCTCCCCACTCTCATTTACGACCTTCTCTCAAAAATTATTCCTGCACTCGTAGGCAATAGAATAGTAAAATCCATCTTTGAGGGTGTATTTAAGATAGTTATTCTCGTTGGCTATATGGCGGCAGTGTCAAGAATGCCCGAGATTAAACGCACCTTCCAGTACCACGGTGCCGAGCACAAAACCATCTTCTGCTATGAGGCAGGACTTGAGCTCACCGTTGAGAATGTAAGAAAGCAGGGAAGATTCCACCCCAGATGCGGAACAAGCTTCCTTATCGTTATGGTGCTTGTGAGCATTTTCATTGGATTTTTGATCCCTGCGGGACTTCCCACTGTTGTGAGAACTCTCGTTAAGCTCCTTCTTCTCCCCATTACTATGGGAATCGGATATGAGTTCATCAAATTTGCGGGCAAGCATGATAATGCTATCGTAAAAATCCTTTCCGCGCCAGGTCTCTTTATGCAGAGAATTACGGTTCTTGAGCCCACCGACGATATGATCGAGTGCGCTATCGCATCCGTAAAAGAGGTTATCCCCGACGACGGCTCGGATCTTATTTAATTAATTTTGCAAAAAAATCCCACCACAAATGTGGTGGGAAATTTTTTATTTTGTCAGCTTTATTTCATTGATACAATTTTCGATTATCTCGCGTTCGCAAAAATATTCCTTTTTGCCGTTTATAAGCTGATATCTCTCGTGGCCCTTGCCCGCAAGCAGGATGATGTCATCCTTTTGCGCCATATCGAATGCATAACGGATTGCTTCCTCACGAGAGGCAATACAAACATAGGAGTCGGGGTCTTCGAACTGCGCGGAAATCTCATTTATTATATTTTCGGGATTTTCCGTATCGGGATTGTCCGAGGTGATGATACTAAAATCGGCATATCTTGATGCCGCCTCGCCCATTTGTGCGCGGCGCACTTGAGTTCTGCATCCCACCGAGCCAAAAAGGCAAATAAGACGTGCGGGCTTGTATTTTCTAAGTGCCGTGAGTGCCGAGGTCAAGCTGAGTCCGTTGTGAGCGTAGTCGATAACAAAGCACGC
>JAZRHW010000066.1:0-1951 GCA_045644965.1 Eubacteriales bacterium | reverse complement strand
TGCCCTTGTCCTTAACGTAAACGAGAACGGACGACGTTCCAAGATCTATTCCAATGTCAGTTGTAAAATTAAACATATCCGCTCCCCTTTCTAAAGTATATTAATATAATATCATATTTACCAAAACAAATCAATCATTTTGGTATTTATTTTTTAATTATTTTTCGCTTTTTTCGGTTTTAGCAAGGCAAATGCCCATCACGGCATACGCCCCTTTCGAATACGCAAGTCGCGCGCATGCAGCCATTGATGCACCCGTGGTTACTACGTCGTCCACGAGTATGAGTGTCTTGTCCTTAATCTCGTCCCCGAGCTCGCGAAGCTCATAAGCCGATTGCATATTGAGAATTCTCTCATATTTGTTGAGATTCTTTTGCTCCGTGGTAAAAAGTCTTCTTTTAAAGCAGGGCAAAAACTTTATTCCCGTGATTTTGGAGAGAGACCTTGCAAGTATCAAACTTTGGTCAAGTCCAAAGAGAGCTTTGTTTTTGCGAGAGCGAGGAAGATACGTTATCACGCAATCCGACGGCATCAAGCCGTATGCCCTCATCTCAGGAATGAGAAGCTCCCTCATTTGCTCGGCAATAAAAGCATTTCTCATCTTTATGCTGGTGCGCTTTAGGGAGTAAACAAAACGTCGGAGGGGCATACTGTTATCCCTGTTTTTGTATCCCATAAGCTTGAGCAGTGAGGTGCATTGCACCTTGTTCATAGCCTGCGGCATACAACGGCAAAACTTCATTTCAAGTCCGCATCTCTCACATTCATCATTTTTTGCATGTTCAAAATGCAACCTGCATTTTGGGCAAAATGGATCACTCACGCGTTCTTTCAGCTCCACGTCCAAAAGCTCGCCACAGTTAACGCATTTAGGCGGAAAAATCAAATTACTAATCAAAAATCCAAAGCCTGCGCTCATTTTTCAAACAACCTCGCAAGTCCCGTGTATCTGAGCATTTGGCGATCATTGTCAACCATGGTTTGTACAATTGACGCGTCTCCCACGATTATAACCATATTTTGCGCTCTCGTTACCGCAGTGTAAAGCATATTTCTTGAGAGTAAAAGTTCGGGCGCACGGTATGCAGGAATTATCACTATCGGATATTCACTTCCCTGACTCTTGTGAACTGTTATTGCGTAGGCGTGTTCAAGCTCCTCAAGAAATCCAAAATCATATTTCACACTCTTGTCGTCGAACACGATATCCATATACTGTTCCTTGAAATCAATATCGTAAATAACGCCAATATCACCGTTAAAAATGCCGTTTCCGTTTGTTCCGTCATCTTTTTTCCATTCAAGGTCGTAGTTGTTTTTTGTTTGCATAACCCTGTCGCCCTCTCGGAAGGTTATCTCGCGGAATTTGTACTCTTTTTTGCCAAACTGAGCGGGATTTAAGGTTTTTTGAAGAAGAATATTCAAGTTCTCCGTTCCCGCCTCACCCTTGCGTGAGGGAGAAATAACCTGCAAATTTGCCGTCGCGCGAGCGCCGTAAGCCTTAGGTAAACGATTTTTGCAAAGATCCGCAACCGTGTATGCAATATCCGCATCAGAGGAACGAGGAAGGAAGAAAAAATCCTTGTTTTTGACCGTCAAATCGGGCATTTTTCCGTTGTTAATCGCATGGGCATTGGTGATGATCAAGCTCTCACTAGCCTGACGGAAAATTTCATTGAGTCGAATGGTCGAAAATCTTCCACCATTGATAAGATCGCGGAGCACGTTACCCGCGCCAACGCTTGGCAGCTGGTCGCTATCTCCGATTATAATGAGGCGCGCACCGGGCTTTATAGCCTTGAGTAGCGCATGCATCAAGTTTTGATCAATCATTGATGCCTCGTCAATGATGATTACCTCTTCATCAAGAAGATTGTTTTCATCACGATTAAACTTTCCGTAAATACTCTCCGAAAAATCCATTTCGAGTAGACGGTGGATGGTCTTTGCC
>JAZRHW010000065.1:0-10088 GCA_045644965.1 Eubacteriales bacterium | reverse complement strand
GACCCGTCCACCGTGGCTTATGCCATTTTGGAACAAAACGGAATGCTGAGTATTATTCCGAAATCGAATTTTCGACAACCAACGCTAGAGGACTTAAATATAATAGAAGAAGAAACCGGAATAGTGCACATCATAATCTCGCAGGGCGTATGGAACAAACACAACTTAGAAACTCTAAACATCCCCAAAAAAGAATTCGAAAAATATCTTAGAAAAAAACACGTAGATGCAAACGAGGTATATTTATTGACAGTGGACGATTCGGGTAATCGCAATTTAGTCATAAAGGAGAAAAACAAATGAAGGGATTTATTATTACATCACTACTGACCCTCATCTTGATGGTATGCATATTTATCAACTGGTCATACGTTAATTCAGTAAGCAACACAATGCTCGAATTAATAGAAAGTATCTCCGATTCCCCGTCGGATGAAAATGATGAAATAATCCGCGAAATCCAAGACTACTGGGAGTCCGAAATTCTACCGATGAAGCTATCCATCAATTATCGCGAAATTGATGAAATCAGCAATCTTATTGACATAATCAAAATGGCAAACGAATCCAATGATTCTTCGAAACTAGCTATTAACATTGAATTGCTCAAAAACGCCATAGAAAAAATAATCCAATTGGAGAAGATATCAATACACAATATAGTACAGAATGACTCGCGCAAGCGAGTCATTCTTGTTTTTCGGTATCCGGTTTCGATAAAAAAATAATTGTAACAATCGGCAAAAAAATCATTCCAACGATACCAAACAATTGGAAACCTACGTAAAGTGTAACAAGGGAAAGTATGGGATGAACTCCGAGACTTTTACCAACGATTTTCGGCTCGATAACCTGACGCACCACGGTCATTATTGTTAATAGTAACAATATACCTATTCCCAAAAAATAATTCTTCATCAACAACAAAACTATTCCCCACGGCAGCAATATTACACCTGTTCCAAAAACGGGCAAAAAATCAATTATAGATATAAGAAATGCCAATACAAATGAATAATTAACACCGAGTATTAAAAATCCAACGAATAATTCCGCAAAAGTAATACAAAAGATTAACAGATATGCTTTTAAATATTTCTTAAATCCCGACACAAATCTACGCTTGAAGGAACTGAGAATATTGACTATTTTATTCGGAAGAAACTCTTTAATTTTATCATTCACAATATCCAGGTCAAGCGCAAAGTAGAAACAAGCAATTATCGTAACGAGCGAAACAAGTAATATGTTGGGGAGCGTGCTCACTACGGTTCCGGCAATATCCGGCAAGGCCGTGCCAAGAGTTTCAAGAAGTGTATTCCATATATTAGATATGACTGAGTTTACATTTTCAACTATATTTGCGATAAGCTCGGTATCTTGTAGCTTATTAATTATAGGAAGCCTTTCGCCAAGAGAATTAAAAAAGTCAAAAATACTTTCAAAATATCCCGCAATTTCTTCGCCATTATTTATTAGATAATCCATAAGATTTTGAAGCTCAAGCACTAAACGATTGACAGCGAGAAAAAGCAATAGTGATACAATTATCAATAAAAGTAATACAAGAAAAAATGAACATGCTCTTCGTGTGATTTTTGTCTTGTGGCTCAACTCGAGCGCTATTGGATAAACCGCATACGCGATTCCCCATGCAATTAAAAATGGGACTAGGGATGCAAAAATATACTTAAAAAAGAGTACCCCAACAATTAATAAGCACCCGAAGCAAAACAACTTTGCTGCCAGTGATTTATAATCATTTTTTTCCATTTTATCAACTCCTTTCGCATTATTATAATCACATTTTTTGCTCTTCTTTCAAATATATGTATATTTATCTCAAATAAGCCAACAATAGTAATATAAAAATCAGTTGGAGAAATTTATGAAGCAACAGATACTAAAAATCAATGCTAAAATAGTTTGTGCAGCATCCGTGGTTGGACACAAAGAACACGAAGGGCCGCTTGGTGCTTATTTTGACGTATATGATCAAACGGACAAATTCAAGCAAAAAACCTGGGAAAAGGCAGAAAGCGAAATGCAACGCGTAGCGCTCACTGCTGCTTTGACTAAGGCAGGACTTGAAGAAAATGATGTGGGAGCTATGTTCGCGGGTGATTTGCTTAACCAGTGCGTGGGGTCGGCATACGGACTTTTGAATTTCAATATTCCCTATTTCGGTTTATATGGCGCTTGCTCAACAGCGGTCGAAGGCTTAATGGTAGCTTCCCTTTTAATTACGGGCGGGCATTTCAAAAGATGTGCAACAATTTCATCATCACATTTTTGCTCCGCCGAGCAGCAGTATCGTACACCGCTTGAATACGGTGGACAACGTCCACCCACCGCTCAATGGACAGTAACGGGCTCGGGTGCGTTCATAGTCGGAGACGGTAAGGCAGTGGGAGTAAAAATAAGCGCCGCTCTACCTGGTATCGTCATCGAAAAAGGCGTGAATGATGCATCAAATATGGGCGCGGCAATGGCACCAGCGGCAATTGACACTCTTTTAAGATTTTTCAAGGAATCAAAAACAAGCCCGGCTGACTATGACGCCATCTATACGGGAGATCTCGGCGCAGAAGGAAGCAAAATCCTAAAGGAATTCATGGAAGCCGACGGTTATCCGATAAACGAAAATCACTTTGACTGCGGCAACCTAATATTTGATCCCGAATATCAAGATGTTCACTCGGGCGGCTCAGGGTGCGGTTGCTCAGCGGTGGTTCTTGCATCCTATATTCTTCCTAAAATAAGAAGTGGCGAGATTAAAAAAGCTCTTGTTATAGGCACGGGAGCAATGATGAGTCCATCGAGCTTAAAACAAGGGTTGGCAATACCCGCAATAGCTCATCTAATTATGCTTGAACACGAGGGGGTTGAAGATGGAAATAAGTAAATATATCCTCTCTTTCATAAGCGGTGGAGCACTATGTGTTATAGCTCAGCTTTTGATTGATAAAACAAAGCTGACTCCTGCACGAATTTTAGTTTCATACGTTGTGGCAGGTGTGATTTTGGGAGCTATTGGTGTTTACGGCCCGTTTGCCGAATTCGTCGGTGCAGGTGCGACCACTCCCCTTACGGGATTTGGCTACAATATAGCCAAGGGTGTAAAAAATGCTGTTGATGAAAAAGGAATTATCGGTATATTCACGGGTGGACTTCAAGCCGCCGCAGGTGGAACAACCGCCGCCCTTTGCTTTGGATATATAGCCGCCCTATTTGCACAAGGTAAGGGACAAAAATAGAAAAGAACGGCTCAAATAATTGAGCCGTTCTTTTTATTATTTCAGTTCATTTAATATCATCTTCTTCTCTTTTTTATAGCAGAAGAAGAATGTTATGAGCAAGGTTGCACTCGTGATGAACCATGAGATCGGAAAAGCCATATAAAGCACTCTTACGTCCGGATACTGTGCGAACACAGTGTATACCCAAACTATTCTTAGAACACACGATCCAAGGAAAGTGATAATAAGCGACTGGAATGAATATCCTATAGACCTCAAAAATCCAGATCCTACATCCATAAGTCCGCAAAGAAAATAAGGCAAACCGATTATGAGCAATCTATATCTTGCATAACCCAAAACCTCGGGATCGGAATTGAATATTCCTACAAGTGTATCGGAAAATGTACATACGAAAAGTCCAAGACCAAGTCCAAGAACCGTAACCGCACCCATACCCGAGAACACGACCTTCTTAACTCTATCAAAGCGTCTAGCTCCAAAGTTTTGCGAGCAAAATGTGAGACAAGTATGGTAGAACGAGTTAAGTATATTATATATGTAACCGTCAACATTCATTGCGGCAACATTCGCGTTTACTACCACGGGGCCAAGTGAGTTGTATCCCGTTTGAAGCATCATATTTGATACCGAGAAGAGAGAGCCTTGAATTCCTGCGGGAAGTCCGACCTTTACAAGCTGCTTGAGTACGGAAAAGTCAATTCCTATTTTTTTGAAATCAAGACGGCACTCATCAGTGAGCCTTGTCATATGGATAATTACAAGAGTAGCGGAAATAAACTGTGATGCGATTGTCGCGATGGCAACACCCTCAACTCCCATTCCAAAGAAGAGTACAAAAATAAGATTGAGAACGATATTTATAACTCCACCCGCCATTGAATAAAGAAGCGGTCTTACGGTATCTCCGCGCGAGCGAAGAATACCTGCAAAAAAGTTGTACATAATATTCCCGATAGAGCCGCAAAAATATATTCTTACGTACAAGCTCGCACCGTCAACAAACTCCTCGGGTGTATTCATCCAATGCAAGATAGGTACAGCAATAAGATTACCCAAAATAGTAACGGCAACGCCGAGAATTATTGAGAGTAAGAATGCTGTGTGAACGATCTTTTCTGAGCGCTCTTTCATGCCTGCACCAATACTTTGGGCAAGTGTCACGGCTACTCCCGCGCCAAGTCCTATAAAAACTCCGAGTATCATATTGATAAGCGCACCGGTGCAGCCTACCGAGCCAAGCGCGTTTGGATCGTCACAAAAGTTACCGATTACAAACATATCCGCAGAGTTATAAAACAACTGCAGTATATTTGTCAGCATTATAGGAAGCGCATATCTTATCATATTTGGTAAAACGGGGCCATCTATGATTTTAATATCTTTTTTAGAAAACAAAACCAAAATAAACATCTCCTTATTTATGTCGATAAATTATAGCACAATATACAAAATAATTCAACTGTTTTTTGTAACAAATTTAATGCTTTATAGGTAAAATATATATGCAAAAAACAAGGGGTAGAACCCCTTGCTTTTTAGAAAACTTAAATCAATTTATATATATTAGTTAAAATGTATATTAATCTCTTGCCTGTCTTCTCTTTGCGAAACAAGCACTGCAATAAACAGGTCTGTCCTCGGAAGGCTGGAATGTTACCTTAGCTTCGCCGCCACACTCGGAGCAAGTTACCGTAAAGTATTCACGGGGCTCTTTCTGAGCGTTCTTCTTTGCATCGCGACATGCCTTGCAAGCCTTGGGCTTATTCATAAAGCCTTTTTCTTTGTAGAATGCCTGCTCACCTGCTGTGAACACGAACTCTTTGCCACAATCCTTACAAACGATTGTTTCGTCCTGGAATTCAACTGCTTCTACAACTTTTTCTTCGTTCTCGTACATTGGTTTTGTCCTCACTTTGATTGGATTTTTTATTGCCCCTGTCGGATTTTAACCGACATCCCTCTTTCGAGTGCTTTTATTAAGCTAAACGGGTATATCAATCTGCTATTAGCAGAGTTTTTAACTTTCTTCTTATTCTGAAAATAGCATTATCGATTGACTTTTCATTGGAGTTCAGCTTCGTGGCAATTTGCTTGGATGTATATCCATTGACATAGTAAGACCAAACCTCATTTTCGTATTGAGAGAGTGTTCTCTCAATTTGCTCGCCGAGTTCCCTCTCGCTCTCCTCTAATTCAATGAGTCGGGGAATCTCACCGTCGGGATCTGAAATACTGTTCATTTCCTCGTCGCCTATAAGTGATTCGTTGGATTTCTTCGACGCCGCGCGTCTGTAGGAAATCATGCTATTAGTTACGCATATCTTTGCGTAAAGTCCAAACTCGACCTCGTCTTGCTCTCTATCAAAGTTGATTATCGCTCTATAAAACGCGATAAGCTCCTCTTGACTGAGATCCTCAACGTCCTCGTTAGACATTTCTTCAGTAGAATAAAATGCAAGTATTTTCTTCAGCATGGGATTGTATTTTTCCACAAGAGTTGAAAAAGCATTTGAATCCCCCGAAATTACAAGGTCAATGAGACCGTATATTTCATCGTTATTTTTAATAGTTTTTCTACCCATGTTCTTATCCGTCCGCTAAATACTTCGTCTATATATTAATTATACTCTATTTTTTTGAAATGTCAACCGAATTTTGTCGAATTTTCCTAAATTTTAAACAAATTTTATAAAAATTTAGAAGATATAAACAAAAATTAATCGAGCAAGAAGTTTACATTTCCTGCAAGCAAGGCAAGAGTAGCCTTATATATACCTTCGGGGCGACTGTAGAAGTTCTCCTTCATTCTTTCAGCGCGCTGAAGTGTATCAACCATAACCTTTGTTGAGTATATTACTTCTCTCTTTTCGAGCATCATACACTCAATCTCGTATCTTCCGTCATCCAATTTTGTTATTGTTGACTTGGCCTCCACACCCCTCTTTTTAAAATCAAGGTAGCGGAGTGCAGCGGACAAGCTCTTGTCCAAAATCGACGTCAAAATATCGGAATTCAATTCCCTAGCCACGTACTTTCCCTTTTGAGAAACCACATATGCAGGTCTTTCCTTGTCATCGCTCTCAACCTCAAGAATAAGTCCTGCATCCATCATTTCGTGAAAGCTCTCCGCAAAGTCGAGATACATAACGTAGTCAGTTTGCATAATTATATCATTGAGTGTTGCATAATCGAGCGGATAATTTATATTTTCCATAAGGTAAAGAACAAAAATCTTTACATTTTTCTTGCTTCCAATAGCGCTTGATGCCATTATTTTTCCTCCGTAAGCAAAATGAATCTTTTTACATTTATATTTTACCATAATTTTTGTTTTTTTCAATAGTTTTATTTGCTTTTTGGTAAAAAATATGATATGATACTTATATATGCATTTTTACTGTAAATTTTGACATAGAATGGAGTTTAGAAATGAAAAAAATAGCGATTTTGGGCTTTGGCATTGTCGGAAGCGGCGTTGCTGAGGTTTTAACGCAAAATAAGGCTCTTATTGAAAAAAAGCTCAACGAAGAGATCGAAATTAAATATATACTTGATTTGAGAGATTTTCCCGACTCCCCTTTTGGCGATAGGGTAATTCACGATTTTAACACAATTCTTAACGATAGCGAAATTTCTATCGTTGTCGAGATGATGGGCGGCTCCCACCCCGCATACGATTTTTCAAAGGCGGCTCTACTTGCAGGTAAAAACGTGGTAACCTCCAACAAAGAAGTAGTTGCTAAGTTCGGAACGGAGCTTTTGCAAATCGCAAATGACAACAATGTTAGATATCTTTTTGAGGCCAGTGTGGGTGGCGGTATTCCGATTATCAGACCCATTGGCAATGACCTTGTATCCAATGAAATCACAAGCATTGACGGTATTCTCAACGGTACTACAAACTACATTCTCACCCAAATGAATGAGCACGGAACATCCTTTGCGGATGCTCTCAAGGATGCTCAGGCGAAGGGTTATGCCGAAGCAAACCCAAGCGCTGACGTTGACGGTGTTGATGCAGCTCGCAAGATAGTTATTCTCTCCTCCCTTTGCTTTGGAAAATGCATTTCTCCCGAAAACATTTCCTGCAAAGGTATCACCGAGGTAACCACTGATGCTTTTGCAGTAGCAAAATCACTCGGATACACCATCAAACTCATTGGACATGCCGAGAAAATAGATGACAAGATTTTTGCATGTGTTTCCCCTCGTTTTGTTCCCTACGCTAACCCATTGGCGCACATATCCGACGTATATAACGGTATCCTCATAGGCGCAAATATGCTTGATAAGGTGTTGTTCTACGGAAAGGGCGCGGGCAAGCTCCCCACCGCAAGTGCAGTTGTTGCTGACATTATGGATATCGTTGAAAAAATGGATCACGGCAATCACGCAATTATTTCTTGGGTTGACGCGAGTGAAAACGATATTGCAAATGTTTCCGAATATGTATGCAAAAGATGCGTTATAACAAACGGTCGAGCTCCCATGGGTCAGTATATTCCCGAGCTTGACAAGACCGCTATAGTTACTGAATCAATCAGTGATGAAAAATGCAATGAGCTTCTTGCTTCGCTTGAGAGCGACTACACTGTTTATCAAATTTTATAAATTCAGGGCTTCCTTCGGGAAGCTCTTTTTTTAAAATAGTTTTCAGTTTCCATCCTAATCTCATTGTTCATCAATACCAGAATGCTCAAATTTATCAATGTCATTCCACCCACCGCAAAATCCGCAAGCTGCCAAACCGTATCGAGAGAAATGATTGAGCCAATAAATACAAACGCAATATAGAATAAATAATATCCCTTTGTCGCTTTGTCGCTTTTATTAAAATAATACACACATTCCCTACCGTAATATCCCCAACAAATAATCGTAGCAAACGCGAACAAAATAACTGCCATCGTTAATAGAACATTGGAAATATCCCCAAGCACATTTGAAAACGCAGACATCACCATCATGATGGGTTTATCGGCATATTCCACAACTTCATTCTTGTTCGTCAAAATAACGAATGCCGTCAATGTACAAACAACTATAGTATCTATGAACACCTCTAAAACGCCAAAAAATCCCTGTTCACAAGGCGAATCCGTACTGGCTGTTGCGTGTGCTATCGGTGAGGTGCCACATCCTGCCTCATTGGAAAAAAGTCCTCTAATAGTACCGTAACGAAGGGATTTTGAGACAAAAAATCCCGTTACACCGGCACCCACTGATTGAAAAGTAAAGGCATCACCAATGATTTCAAGAAAGACTCTATGTATTTTATCAGTTCTCGCAAATATAACGACAAGACTCATCACAATATAAAGAACACTCACAAAAGGAACAAGCTTCTCGCATATTGAAAACACCTTTTTCCCATTCATAAAAAACACTATAAAAGCCATAAGCGCGAGAATTATCCCCACAATTCTTTTATCAATGCCAAATGCCATCTTGCAAGAATCGGATATCGCATTTGATTGAATAATGCACCCCATGGTCAATCCGTTTATCAAACACAAGAACACAAAAATGAAAGATACAATATATCCAAGAGTGTATTTTTTGCAAGAATTAAAAAAATCGCGCATATAATACATTGCGCCACCGTAGTTTTCACCATTCCTTTCCCTTCTATGCCTCACGGCAAGCACCACCTCGCTATACTTTAATATCATAGCTAAAAAGGCGCTCGCCCACATCCAAAACACTGATCCGGCACCACCAAGCGCTATCGCTGATGCAACACCAACAATATTTCCCACTCCAAGTGTTCCCGCAAGTGCGAATATTACCGCTTTTATAGGAGAGACACCGCCCGTATCTTTCTTTTTAAACATTGAGCGAATAATTACAATTGGATTTTTTAATGGTCTTCCTTGTAGCTTTATTAAAAAATAGACCGAGCATAGCAAAATTGCAACGGGCACAAGCGTTCCTGATAAATATTTATTGATAATCTCCATTTTTTGCCTCTTTATCATATTTTTTCTATATTTTATTGAATTTTCAAAAAAAATATGATATAATAATATAGTTATAGCAAAATATTTGTTAATTTACTCATATAGGAGGAAATAAATCATGACAATTAAGCCACTCGCAGACAGAGTTGTAATCAAACTTGTTGCTGCAGAGGAAAAAACAAAATCCGGACTCATTCTCACTGCTTCAGCGCAGGAAAAACCCCAGGTTGCTGAGGTTGTAGCTGTTGGCCCCGGTGGTCTTGTGGACGGAAATGAAGTTAAAATGGTTGTATCCGTTGGTGACAAAGTCATCACAAGCAAATACAGTGGCACCGAGGTTAAGGCTAACGGTGTTGAATACATTATCGTTAAGCAAAGCGAAATTCTCGCTATTGTTGAATAATATTGGAGGATAGTATGGCTAAAGAAATTATTTACGGTATCGAAGCGAGAAATGCCCTTTCACGTGGTGTTGACAAGCTTGCTGATACAGTTAAAATCACACTCGGCCCCAAGGGCAGAAACGTGGTTCTCGATAAAAAATACGGCGCTCCCCTCATCACAAACGACGGTGTTACCATCGCAAAGGAAATTGAACTCGAAGACGGCGCTGAAAACATGGGCGCACAGCTCGTCAAGGAAGTTGCAACCAAGACAAACGATGCTGCCGGTGACGGTACAACCACGGCAACCCTTCTCGCTCAAGCTCTCATCAGAGAAGGTATGAAGAACGTTGCTGCAGGCGCAAACCCCATGGAGCTGCGCAAGGGCATCGAGCAGGCTACTGCATGTGCAGTTGAGGCTCTGGCAAACCTGTCCCAGCCCGTTGAAGGCAAGACCGGTATCGCTCAGGTTGCAGCCATCT
>JAZRHW010000064.1:0-6943 GCA_045644965.1 Eubacteriales bacterium | reverse complement strand
AAAGCCGTTTTCATACTTTTCATAAGCTGCTTCACCTATATTTTCTTTCAAATAAAGACCTGCCGAGCAGCCGGAAGCATTGCTTTGACCAAGTAGCAAGATTACCTTGAGGGGCTTGCCCGCTCCATCCGATAAATTATCAACAATCGGGTAGTTCATATTCATATCGAGATCAACCTGCACTCCCTCAAAAAAGCCGTCGCCTTCGGGGAGCGTTGACTGAGTTGGTGTGAATATATTATTCCACATGTCGCAGGATGTCAGCAAAATACTTGCCAACAAAAGTATTAAAAAAAGCTTGTTTTTCATATGTTCTCCTAACAATTAACTTCAGTAAATTATATCATATTATCACTTCTTTTTCAATAAATTATTGACATTTGGACGAAAAAAAGATACAATGAATTAGAAATACAAATTGGGATTTATAGGGGAGTTTTTGCTTGCTGCGTGTGATTGTTTTGCGTCGCTTTTTTAAAAGCGACCGCTCCACGCGTAGTGGCGCTCGCCGCGCAGGCGAATACGCCCGTTTTCTTTTTGCAAAGCCACTTCTTTTGGGGCTACTTTCTCAAAAGAAAAAGCGATATAGGGGTATTAGTATCTATAAATAGTGCCACTGACTATAGAAATCGCTTTCCGTTCATCCACTTTTTCTTTGACGAAGCAAGCGCAAAGAAAAAGTTCCCAAAAAGAAACGCTGTTTTTTGCGCTCTAGCCGCGCGGCTTCCGCTTTTGAAAAAGCGGAGCAAAACAACCCATGGGTTGTGCCAATTACGTGCTCTATAAATCAAAATTTAAACACAAGAAAAGGATTATTATGCCAAACATTATTGAAATAACTGATTTTAACGATAGCGCGCTCGATGTTTACGTGCGACTCACGGGCTCGCAACTTAGAAATAAGCTTGAACCTGAAAAAGGTGTTTTTATCGCCGAGAGCCCCACTGTAATTGAGGTGGCAATGAACTCAGGGTGCACTCCCGTGTCATTCTTGACCGACGAGCGCCTTCTAAAGAGTGGCGCGGTAGAGAGCATTATTACAAAACTGCCCGAAAACACTCCTATTTATACCGCCTCACGCGAGCTTTTGACCTCTCTCACGGGATTCGAGCTGACTCGCGGTGCACTTTGTGCTATGCGCCGCCCTGCACTCCCAAGTGTTGAAGAATTGTGCCAAAGTGCGCGTAGAATTGCGGTTTTCGAGGAGATAACCGACTCAACAAATATCGGCGCGCTCTTTCGCTCCGCTGCGGCACTCGGCATTGACGCGGTGCTTGTTACCCCCACCTGCTGCGACCCACTTTGCCGACGTGCGGTTAGAGTTAGCATGGGTACGGTATTCCAGGTTCCGTGGACGCGCATTGGCGAAACCAAATCCGATTGGCCTGCAAAAATGCAAGATTTAAAAAATCTCGGTTTCAAAACACTCGCAATGGCGCTTCGCAATGATACTATTGATATTGATGACGAGAAATTGCATAAGGAAGAAAAGCTCGCAATAATCCTCGGTACTGAGGGCACGGGACTCACACCCAAGACCATTGATGATTGCGATTATACAGTGAAAATCCCCATGTTCCATAACGTTGACTCCCTCAACGTCGGCGCCGCAGGCGCTATCGCCTTTTGGGAGCTTGGTAAGAAAAGATGATAGACCTCGAAAAAGGTAGCTATATTTTTCGTTCTTGCAATCGTCGGCATACAAAGGTATGACAGAGTGCAAGAACGGAAAAAGCAAGAAAACACAAGGCATTCTCGATGTTTGCCTTGTGTTTGTTTTATATGCATTTATTCATTTTGTTGTTTTGTTTTGATTTTTGCTTCTTTTCCTTGCGGTAGAGCAGCTTTTTCGAGTGTCTGAAAAGCTCGGCTTTCGCCGAGCTTTTTCTTTATTTTATTTCGCTGTAAAAGTGATAGTTGCGGTTGTGCTTGTGAGAGCATCAACTGTAAAGGTGTATCCCAGCTCTTCGCCATTATCATCATAAACATTGACAAAGGTGCTTCCTACAACGTAGGTAAAGGTGTCCTCTCCCGACTTTACAAATTCAATAAGGTTGTCCTCCGTGCCGTATGGATCGGAAATATCGGTATTTGTGTTATAAATATCGTAGTACGTCTCACCCTCATATTCTTCCGAATAGAGAGAAGCATTCACGTGATAAACCACAATTCCATCTCTTGCGAAAAATCCTGCCCCATCGGGAGCATTGAGCCCATTATTTGTATAATAAACTATAATGTAGTATTCTTGATATGCGCCCAGCTTTTCATCCCAGTTGTTTGCGATAATGATAGTGTCGCCATTCTTGGAGAAATCCTCAAGAGTGAGTGTCACACTTGAATCAGTAGTCACAAGGCGGGAGTTTGTTATCCAACCAAGATTGAACTTTGAAAATGCATTATGGTCACCAAGCATTCCGTCCATCATATCACATCCGTCAAGGGGCGCGCCAATATATGCAGTGTCATAATAATCATCAAGTCCGAGAATATGAGCGAATTCGTGAATATAGGTGTAGGTATTAATTGCACTTGTATCGTCGTAGTTTACATTCCCCTCCTCATCATAGGTCTCATAGAGGAATTGATATGAAGCCCAAATATAATCGTTTGCGCTTACACCGTCATACTCATAATAGTAGCCCTCGTCATCAGTATAGATATTCCAATATCTATATGCCCAATAGAAATCTTCTTCTCCGATATCAAGAGTATTGATAAGAACTACCGCATCAATAATGCCGTTATCGTCGGAGTCAAATTTAGAAAGATCCATCTTGCCCTCAAGATAAGCAAGAGCCTCGTCAAGGATAAGCTGATCGCCTATAGCCACCTCGTCGCCGTAATACTCGTATGTTGCATTATAATAATAGGAACTGTTGTATTCGGGGCAGAACCAATAGTCGAGCACCGTAATGTCAAGCTCAAGCTGTCCGTGGCTGGATATCATATAGTAATCATAAACGGAGTAGTAATCCGTATCTCCACCCTTACCAAACGCCTCTACAAGCTTGTCCGTGGTATACCCCTTGCTTGACGCTCCAACGTCCTTGAATTCTACGGGAATTACAAGAACTGCAGGAGATCCCGTTGTGGGACAACCGCCCATAAAACTACCTTGATCAGTAACGTTCTTGACGTACTCCGCATCAGTAAAATCAACGTTGAAAACTCCGTTTGTTCCCGTTGGAAGTCCTGCACCTGCATTTGTTATAACATTATTATCCGTTATTCCGGTTGAACCGCCTAGATTATCGTCATCCTCGTAACCGTCATCATCCGACGAGGAACCGGTCAAATAATAAACGTATACGTCAACAACGTAATTCCCCTCGTGATAATAGAAGCTCATATCAATAAAGTGAGAGCCGTCCGTAGAGTCATAATAGTACCAGGTGTCGCCGTATTCGTCCTCGTCCGTTCCGTAGAAATCGTAATTAGAGAACAACGCTCTGTAGGCCTCAAACTCCGCCTCTGTATTGTCAAAGGCATAGAAATTAAGCCCTACCTCTCTTTCGTCTCCGTAGTCGTATGAATACTCTTCAACGTAATATTCATCGTTGGGAATGAAAGGAATCACTGCTCCTATTACCTCATTGAACAATGATTTTTCTTCGCTTGTGAAATCAGTATAGGTGTGATTTGTACTGTCGTCACCTGAGTTTCCGATGTCACTGTCACTTCCGCTGTTGTCATCGGAATTTCCATCCTCAAAGCAGTACAAATAAATATCGGAATAATTTTCACCGTCAATAACGTAAAAGCAAATATCGATATAGCAAAGACCGTCCTCGGATTCATAGGAATACCACGTATCTCCGTACTCATCCTCGTAGGTGTCGTATAATGTCCACGATGAAAAATTTGCGCGATATTCTTCAAATTCTTTTTCAGTATTTCCTAAGGTAACGTAATTGATACCTTGCTCGGTAACACCGTCCTCCCAATCTATCTTGTACTCCTCAATCCAATATTGATTAGTGCCTAAGAAAGGAAAGTCTTCAATGCCAACGGTGTTGAAAATTAATGCCTTTTCTTCGGCTGTAAAATCAACGTAGGCATAGTCGGTTTCGGGATCATTTCCACCGTTTCCGCTATCACTTGATGTAGTGGATGATGGTCTGGTATGGCTTGGTCTTGTGCTCTCGGTGGTTGATGAAGAGCTCTCCGAACCGGTAGTGCCGAGCATGCCCCCAAGTCCATCACAAGCCACCAAAGAAATTGCCATTGCCAATATTAATATCCAAATCAGTAATTTCTTCATGTTGACCTCCTAAAAAGCTATTTAGTACATTTGAATTATATCACATAAAATTACATATTTCAACATTTTTCCCAAATTACTCAATACAAAAAGAAGGGACCAAAGTCCCTTCTTTTTGTATCTTTATGATTGCGTTGTGTTTGTTTTAGTTCTTTTAAGTGCTTTTTTGGGAGCATTTTCTTGAATAACTCGATATATCTCCTCAGTTGCGAGCGCAATCTTCGTAATTGAATATTTCTCCGCGTGGGGGAAGATATAGTATGTATCGTCAAGTGTGTTAAGGTCAATACAATCTCCGTGCTTGTTGAGGTAATTGTACTCGATATGGCAGGCTTCAAGTCCTGCGGATTTTCTCTCCATCTCAAATTCGCCGTATTTACCCGTACCTTTGAGGCGGAAACCGTCAAAATCATGAACTATAGTGCCGTTGCCAATATCGTAAAATCTCGTGCCGTTGGGCATTGATTTAACGTGACATTCGGATTCAAAATAGTATCTTCCCTCGCGAACCTCGGCACGCACGTTGGCTCTTTGCCACTCGTACCAATCGGGAATGTGAGAGAACTCCGTTTCTCCCTCAAGTGCAACGAGCTCACCGAGTTCGGTCATTCTCCAAGCCTTACCGCAATGCTCGCATTTGAGCGTATCGCCCTTGCTCGACATTTCATATTCAGTATTGCAGTGGGGGCACTGGTAAAGCACGCGGTGAAGTCCCTCTGCACGATAAGAAACGTTGATCTTGATATTATTTTCCTTTTGCCAAGCAAAATCGTCATAAGTGAGTGCTTCAGCTATTTTGGAATTAATCTCTTCAACACTGGCTTCCTTGAGTTGTTCAGCGGTGAAAAGCTGAGTAAGATGTCCTTCAGTATAAGGAACTTTACGATTTTTTGTGTTCCAAAAAGGATTTCTCAAATGGTTGCCAAGGCATTTGAAAGTAACAACGGGAACTTTCATCATTTTGCACATTTGTGCAACGGACTCGTGAAGTTCGCTCTGAGTACCGCAAAGAGAATATCTCGCTTCGGGATAAAGAACTATTACATCACCGTTGGTAAGAACCTTTTTAATGTGGCGAATAAGCATAAGATCAGTTGTAAATTTGCGCTTGCAAATACCGCCAACCTGACGCAATATCCATTTTTTGAGAGGAAAACCAAAAAATCCGTCAATAGCTACCACATAATTTGCTCTATGAGGAAAAATAGCGCGTGTAGCTACCTTGAAATCGTAAAACGAGTTGTGATTACAAAGAAGAATGTAAGGGGGCTTGAGACCCTCACAATTAGTTTTAATTATTTTTGTGTGCTGAGAAGCAACATCGGGGAAAGAAAGCGCCCAAGTGACGGGACGAAGCCACTGTCTTTGTCTTATTGGAGGTGCTTTCATATCAAATTTCTTGAATTCCTTATTCATAAATACTCCATGATAAAATCCAAATTTAAATATACCGCAAAATACGACATTATAATGATATCATAATAGTTTTCTTTTGTCAACAAGTGTTTTCGGAGTACCTTAACACAGTTTGCCACGGGTGGCAACGCACACCCGAAGGCATAACAACTCATCCTTGTAGGGACCGGCGTCCCCGACGGTCCGTTCCAAACATAAACTAACTTTTACTACGGGGCTCGAGACAGTTTGTTGCGTTGCAACAAACAACCAAGTATGCTAGCGCATACTTGCCCTTTGTGAACCTTCAGTTCACACGGGTCGTCGCCTCCGTAAGACGTGTAATAAAAAATAAAGACACCCGATTGGGTGTCGAAATGGGCTCGATACATTATGCCGTCTCTTGACGGCATAATAACAAATTTCCTTAACGGCTTGCGCCGTTACCTCGTTGCCGAGGACGGAATATTTGCCCTTAACTCGCTGCGCTTATATATTACGGGGCTCGAGACAGTTTGTTGCGACGCAACAAACAACCAAGTATGCTTGCGCATACTTGCCCTTTGTGAACCTTCGGTTCACGCGGGTCGTCGCCTCCGTAAGACACGGAATAAAAAACAAAGGACACCATTCGGTGTCCTTTGTTAATGGGCTCGATATAGTTTGCCACAAGTGGCAAACAAACGAGTTTCCTTGATGGCTCACGCCATCACTTTGCCTTGCAAAGACGGAAAGCTCGCCCGCTAACTCGCTGCGCTCGTTCGAGCCCTCGCACCGCGTAGTCGGTGCGATAAAAAATAAAGCACCACGATTGTGGTGCTTTGTTTTTTATGGAGCGGATTACGGGGCTCGAACCCGCCACCTTCGCCTTGGCAAGGCGACGCTCTACCAAATGAGCTAAATCCGCATATCTTTTTTGAATGGTGCCTCCGGTCGGAATCGAACCAACGACACGGGGATTTTCAGTCCCCTGCTCTACCAACTGAGCTACAGAGGCATTTCAGTTAAGACTGAAATTCTTTGGCGACCCGAAGGGGACTCGAACCCCTGACCTCTAGCGTGACAGGCTAGCGTTCTAACCAACTGAACTACCGGGCCTCATTTGGAATGTGTGCAGTTCCCTGCACCCATATTCCTACACCGTGGTATTATGTGTCCACAGTTATAAAAAATGGTGGAAACAATCGGGCTCGAACCTATGACCCTCTGCTTGTAAGGCAGATGCTCTCCCAACTGAGCTATGCTTCCATACCTGCCGTTTTTCCCAACGGCAGAAGTTATTAT
>JAZRHW010000063.1:0-1693 GCA_045644965.1 Eubacteriales bacterium | reverse complement strand
TTTTGAAGGGGTGGGCGAGCCCACCCCTTCAAAAAATGCGTTCGCGTCACGAGCCAAAATGAGTCGTAATAAGCTAAAACGGTTACATTGCAGAAACAACAAAAAGGAGGATTTTTATGATCTGCGTTGGTATTGACATCGCAAAAGGAAAAAGCACAGTGTGCTTTTTGAAACCGGGCGGAGAGATTCTGAAAACACCTTACAACATCGAGCACACTGCCGAAGGAATTACAAAGCTCATACGGGATATTTGTTCGTATGACGAGGAAGTTCGCGTGGTTCTCGAAGCTACGGGACATTACCATTTACCAGTGGTCACCCAACTGCTTGAAGCAAATATTTTTGTTTGCGTGGTAAACGCTCTACGCATGAAAAAGTTTTGTGCTCAGGACATTCGCAAAGCTAAAACGGACAGGATAGACTCTATGAAAATAGCTTCATTCGGTCTTACCTATTGGCAGGATCTCAAAGCTGCCAAGCCTACTGACGAGGTGTACCGCGAGCTGCGGTTGCTTTCAAGGCAATATTTTCAGCTTACTTCTATGCTCACCAAAGCGAAAATTACCATGGGTAACGTTCTTGACAACGTGATGCCGGGTATTACAAAACTCTTGTATGACCGTGCTCCAAACCATAAATTAACGGATTTTGTACTCAGATATTTACATTTTGACAAGATTTCCGCTATGGGAGAAAGAAGATTTACCACCGACTACTGCAAATGGGCAAAAAAACAGGGATACATTTTATACGAACGTCAGGCAAAGGAAATATTCGCCCTTGTTCAAAATGGTATCCCTGCGCTCCCTATGACCTCATCCACCACGATCGTCGTCAAGGAAGCTATTAAAGTCGTGCGAGAACTTGAGAACTCTCGCGCATCTATTTTAGCACAAATGCAGACATTTGCCAAGTCCCTTCCCGAATATTCTTTAATTCGCAGTATGGCTTGTGTTGGCGACACTCTTACTCCGCTTGTTATTGCGGAAATTGGCGACGTTAGAAACTTTCACTCCAAGCACGCCCTAATTGCGTATGCAGGGATTGATGCACCGCCTTACCAATCTGGCGGATTTTACGGAACAGAGAGACATATCTCGAAGCGCGGAAACGGTTATTTGCGCCACGTCGGTTTTGAGATTATGCAGTGCAAGCTCCGTTTCAAGCCCGAAGGTGATGTTGTGTATGAGTTCGTTCAGAAGAAACGCTCCGAAGGCAAAAGCGGCAAGGAAGCTATGGTCGCCGGCATCAACAAATTCCTTCGCATTTACTACGGCAAGGTCACCGAGCTGTACCGTGAATTAGAAGCATAATTACATACAACCGAATACCTCTCGGGCGAAAAAATTCACACCTTTTCGCCCTTTTGGTGCTTCTGCTGCCGCCTTGAAATTTTGCTGAATTATTTTTAAAAATCCTATTGACTTTTCTTAGCAGGTTTAAGGCAGTGAAGTTTTTTGCCATTATCCCTCTTAAAAACTGACGCAAAAAGGCGGGTTTTCGGGGGTAAAAACTCGCTACAATCGCCTGAAAAACTATTTGAGGGATACTTGCCTTAGAGCACCCTAATTTGTCACACGGGGCGAATTTAAGGCTGTTTTTATCATTGGGAAAAGAACAGAAAAAGGGATAGGCTCGTTTCCGAATCTATCCCTCTCGCTCATTTAGTTAACGTTTCAATTGCGATTCTCAT
>JAZRHW010000062.1:0-3053 GCA_045644965.1 Eubacteriales bacterium | reverse complement strand
TAATTTATTAGATTTGCAAATTCAACCAGCTTCACCGCGCTCTTTCCGAGAGCCACGTACTTGTCCGCATTTTCGATAACCTTAAACATTGAGCAGTCCTGCTCGCGAGCAATGGCGCGTACACCCTCAAGTGTCCTGTCACCGATTCCTCGCTTGGGCTCGTTGATAATGCGCATCAGTCGCTCGTCATCATTGTGGTTTTGAATAAGCTGAAGGTATGCAACTATATCCTTGATTTCCTTGCGGTCGGAGAATCGCACGCCGCCGATAATACGGTAGGGAATACCACTCTTGGCGAATGTTCGCTCTATTGTGCTTGATTGAGCGTTGTTGCGGTACAGGAGTGCGAAATCACGGAATTGTTTGCCCTCGCTGACCATTTTTTGAATCTTGTCGGCTATGTAGCGAGCTTCTTCGTTGTGGTCAAATACCTTTTTGAGATGGAGCTGCTCGCCCTCACCCGCATTCGTCCAAAGGGTTTTGCCCTTGCGGCTCGAGTTGTTCTTGATGACCGCATTTGCTGCGTCAAGAATGTTTTGTGTAGAACGGTAATTTTGCTCAAGACGGATTATTTTTGCTGTGGGGAAAGTCTTATCAAAGTTAAGAATGTTTTCAATGGTCGCACCGCGGAAACGGTAAATACTTTGGTCGTCATCACCAACTACCATTATGTTTTGATATCCACCCGAGAGGAGTGCCGTGGGCGCGAACTGCGCCTCGTTGGTGTCCTGATACTCGTCAACGCAAACGTAGCGGAAACGGTTTTGATAATACTCGCGCACCTCGGGATATTTGCGAAGCAAAATAACCGTTTGCATAATTATATCGTCAAAATCGAGCGCGTTGGACGCGGTAAGACGTGCTTGGTATGCCTCGTAAATTCTTGCGATTTGCTTGAGCCTGAAATCGTTGCCGACTTCGGCATAGAAATCCGCAGGGGATATCATTCTGTCCTTGGCGCGACTGATGTGACTTTGCACCGCCTTGGGAGTCATTGATTTAGTATCAATGTTTAGATCCTTCATGCAGGAGGTTATCGCTTTTTTGGAGTCGTCCTGGTCATATATTGAAAAGCCCTGCGCGTAGCCAATCTTGTCCGCGTGAACTCGCAAAATGCGGAGGCAAATCGAGTGGAACGTACCGCTCCAAATTTCGTTTGCCAAATCGGTGTTGCCGAGTTGAGCATTGATTCGGGATTTAATCTCGCCCGCCGCCTTGTTGGTAAAGGTGATGGCGAGCATGCGCCACGGCGCACAGGGATTTTGCGCAAATCGGTCGAGCAGGGGCAAAATCTCTTCCTTTGAAAGATGTATTGCATCTTCAAGACTCGCCACTTCGCCTTCCGTTACGTCGTAGGGAACGTACTCGCTTGCGTAGGCATTTCCGTATTTAATTATGAATGCTATCCTTTTTACAAGAACGGTGGTTTTTCCGCTTCCTGCACCTGCGAGAATGAGAAGGGGACCGTCAACACAAAAGACAGCTTTTCTTTGCATTTCGTTGAGCTCGGCATATGCTTTATTAAAAAGAGCACGCTTTGCTCTGATGTATCTATCGCCTAAATTCGTCATATTTTCTCCATTTAATTATAATATAATTATCATATCACAAAGCCCCCTTTTTTTCAAGATGGGAAAAAGAAAATATCCCAAAATTATTTTCAAAAACCTATTGACAAAAGCGCACTATTGTGGTAGAATACATCAGTAATGAAGCAGAACACCCCGTTCTCACCCTGCCACTTTAGTGCGCTTGTGTTGATATTTTTGATATAAAAGCCAAAGTTGGCGTTGTGTCGTACGGGAAAATTCTGCGTACGACTTTTTATTTTTTGGAGGTGTTTACCTATCGCTAACGCAAAGGATATGCTGATTAACGAGCAGATCGACGCAAAGGAGATCAGAGTTATCGGCGCAGACGGAGAACAGCTTGGTATTATGAATACGGAGCAGGCACTTAGAATGGCATACAACGACGGTCTTGACCTCGTTATGATGAGCGGTGCATCCAATCCCCCCGTTTGCAAGATCATGAATTTTGGAAAATTCCGTTTTGAACGTGAGAAGAGAGAAAAGGAAGCTAAGAAAAAGCAGCAAACTGTTGAACTTAAAGAAATTCAGCTCTCTTGCAGAATTGAAACTCACGACTTTGAAACAAAGCTCAAGCACGCTCACAAGTTCTTGTCGAGCGGAAACAAGGTTCGCGTAGTACTTCGCTTTAAGGGAAGAGAGATGGCGCATCAGGACCTTGGTGCAGAGATTATGGAGAAATTCCGCGTAGCATGCGAGGAGCTCGGAACGGTTGACAAAAAGCCCGTTCTCGATGGAAGAATTCTCAGCATGGTAATTTCACCCAATAAGAAATAAGCTGTACACAAAAAATTATTCTCGGGAGACCGAGTGAATATTAAAGGAGATAAAACAATGGGAAAGATCAAAACACATAAGGCATCATCCAAGAGATTTTCTGTAACAGGTACCGGTAAGGTAAAGCTCAACCACTGCTTCCGTCGTCATAAGACAGGTAAGAAGAGCGGTAAGGCACTCAGACAGGGTAGAGAGAATGCATACCTTAGCGACGCTATGGCTGCAAACTACAGAGCACTCATTCAGAAATAATCTTTAGAGAATTTAACAGGAGGATAGAAAAATGGCAAGAGTTAAGGGCGCTATGATGACGCGCAAGAGAAGAAATAAAGTACTTAAGGCAGCTAAGGGTTACTGGGGTGCAAAATCCAAGCACTTCAAGATGGCTAAGCAAGCCGTAATGAAGAGCGGTAACTACGCATTCGCTGGTAGAAAGCTTAAGAAGAGAGACTTCCGTTCTCTTTGGATCGCAAGAATCAATGCACAGGCTAAGGTAAACGGCATCAACTACTCTCAGTTCATGCACGGCCTTAAAAAAGCTGGTATTGACCTTAATAGAAAGATGCTCGCAGAGCTTGCAGTTAACGACAAGGCAGCATTCGCAGCGCTTGTTGAGCAGGCAAAGGCAGCTCTCTAATTATAGAATAAAAAACCCGGTTTGCCGGGTTTTTTGTCATATTTATAGGT
>JAZRHW010000061.1:0-3015 GCA_045644965.1 Eubacteriales bacterium | reverse complement strand
CATTCTTGCACTTGAGACGGAGTGGGAACGCAAGGACATTGATTTTAATATTGAAATAGACGATACTGACTTTATCGGCAACGAAGCCCTTATGCATCACATTTGGGATAATCTTATTGGAAACGCTATCAAATTCTCACCACATGGCGGCGTTATAAAAATATCGCTTGCGAGATATGATACAAGAGTTGTGTTTACAATCTCGGACCAAGGTCCCGGTATCACGGAAGAAGGCAAAAAGCATATTTTTGATAAGTTCTATCAAGAAGATTCCTCACATAAGCAAAAAGGCAACGGTCTCGGACTCGCACTTGTTAAAAAGATTGTCGAGCTTGAGGACGGAGAAATCTTCGTCACAAATAATGAAGAGGTTGGCTGCACCTTTACCGTAATACTTAAAAGATAAAAAATAAAGCATCATTCAACTGAATGATGCTTTTTCTTTATATATCTCTTCTTCCTTCGATTGCGCGATAGAGAGTTACCTCATCCGCATATTCAAGGTCGCTGCCAACGGGGATACCGTAGGCAAGACGCGTAATCTTTATATCAAAGGGCTTGAGGAGCCTTGAGAGATACATTGCGGTCGCCTCGCCCTCAACTGTTGGGTTGGTTGCAATAATAATCTCCTTGATCTCGTCATCCGTAAGGCGCGCAAGAAGCTCTTTGATCTTCAACTTGTCAGGTGTTACGCCGTTCATTGGTGAAATTACACCGTGAAGCACGTGATAAAGTCCGCGATATTCCCTTACCTTTTCAAGCGAGGTTACCGCCTTTGTGTCCTCAAGCACGCAAATCGTGCTTCTATCACGGCTCATATCGTTACAAACGGAGCAAATCTCCTTATCCGTTAAGCTTTGGCATACGGGGCAAAGATGAACCTTTTCCTTTGCTTCAATAATTGTATTGGCAAAACTCTCCGCTTCCTCATCACTGAGTTCAAGAACGGAATATGCAAGTCGCATAGCGCTCTTTTTTCCAATGCCGGGAAGACGAGCAAATTGCTCGGCGAGCCTTTGAAGTGCCTCAATTTGTGCAGACATTAGAACATACCGGGCATGCTCATCTGTCCTGTGATGGCCTGCATTTCTCTTTCGTTAGTTTCGTTAACTCTCTTAATTGCCTCGTTAATTGCAGCAACAAGAATATCGGAGAGCATTTCAACGTCGTCGGGATCAACTATCTCGGGCTTGATATCAATGGAGAGAATCTCTCTCTTGCCGTTAATCTTAACGCCCACAACACCACCGCCTGCGCTGATGTCATATTCTCTCTCATCAAGCTCAGCCTGCTTAGCAGCCATATCTTCCTGCATCTTTTGAGCCTGCTTAATCATTGCGTTTATATTGGAGGGGCCACCGCCCATACCGTTTGGAATTCTTGCCTTCATTTTATTTATTTCCTTTCAATTATTCACTAAAACTAAATATATCGTCGTACTCGGAGAAATCCTCTTCAAGCCTTACCTTGCCGCTATCAATCTCATAAACTATATCGTTTTCACCATAGCTTGTACCGAGATACTTACTGAGTGCCGCCGCAAGAGCGCTCTTAATATTATGGTTGTCAATAGCAAAGAGTGAAACGGAGTCCGTAAGCACGTGAATCTTTTTATCATCAGCGAGATACGCTCTCGTCTTTTTGAGGAACGCATATGCGCCACCGCCAAGACCCTGCGTTGCTTGAACCGCTTCCGCCCATACTTTAAGGGGTTTTACCGCCTTTGCGTCAGCTTGGACGGGTGCTCTCTTGACCTCACGAACAGGCTCGGGAGCAAATACGGGGGTTACTTTTTTCTCTTCTATTTTAATCTCCTGCTCAACTTTAGCGGGAGCTTTTTTAACTTTGGGTTCGGTTTCTTCTGCTTTGGTACTATTATTTGTAAAATTTCCCGATGCTATCATTGCCTCAAGCTTGGCGATTCTATTGAGAAGCGCGTCCGTTGAGGTGCTAAGAGTATCGTCGCACATTTTTACGAAGCAAAGCTCCGCAATTATTCTCTTCACCGCACCGCCAACTTGCATGGAAGCAAGTGCTTCCTCGAGCATTTTACAATGGTATATAAGCATTTCTCTTGAGAATTTTTCCGCAAGAGATGCGAGATTTTTTGCCTCAAAATCCGTCAAATCGAGATATTTTGCACTCTCTCGCACGGTTTTTACAACCATAAGGTCGCGATAGAGCGAAATTAGATCTTGCCAAAATACCGTAATATCCTTTGATGAGGTTACTACTGCATCTATCTCACCAAACAAAAATTCAAAATTTTTGTCGGCTACCGCACGAGCAACGTCCATCATGCGCTCTCTTCCGGCACTACCGATGGTCTCGTTCACAGTAGAAACGTCAATTTTCGCGCCGCCCGAGGCACAAAGCTCAAGCAAGCTGATACTGTCACGCATACCGCCCTGCGAATATCTTGCGATAAGGCGCGCCGCATCATCAGCTATCTCAATTCCCTCTTGTTCGGCAATAAATTTAATGCGGGAGGTGAGGACGTCGGTTGCAATTCTTCGAAACTCGAAGCGCTGGCATCTTGACACAATGGTCGCGGGGAGCTTGTGAAGCTCGGTTGTTGCGAGAATGAATATCGCGTGGGATGGTGGCTCTTCAAGTGTTTTGAGCAACGCGTTGAACGCGCTGTTGGAGAGCATGTGAACCTCGTCCACAATATAAACTCTATATTTGAGGAACGAAGGTGAGTAAACCACCTCGTCACGAATGTCACGAATATTATCAACACCGTTGTTGGATGCCGCGTCCATTTCAAGCACGTCGGTGGTTGAGCCGTTTTCTACCGCAAGGCAGGACGGACATACTCCACAGGGGTTACCGTCGATAACATTTTCACAGTTAACCACCTTGGAAAGAATCTTCGCGCACGTTGTTTTACCGGTTCCGCGCGAACCGCAAAAAAGGTACGCGTGATTGAATTTGCCCTCGGTTGCCTCCTGCTTCAAAATGGAAGTCGGAGGCCAAGCGGTCTTAGGAAGACAAGTTAAGGTGACAACTCCT
>JAZRHW010000060.1:0-1975 GCA_045644965.1 Eubacteriales bacterium | reverse complement strand
AAAAGAGCTTTTTCGCCTCGGGAATTCCCTCAAGAATTCCGTAGTTTCGATAGTCAACACCATTTTCATTTATACAGTCCTCGCTCTTTGATATGCAGTCAAGCATTCCCGTCATCATATCGAGCTGCTCCCTGCCGGGTTTACCGCGCGAAAGGTCAAGAGATAGACCCATCTCGCACACGTTTTTATATTCATTTTTCAGCTCGAGGTAAAGTTTCTCAAGCTCTCGGTTGCTCATTTCACTGTATTTCAAAATGAACACCTCCTTTATGAATATGAATGAATGTTAGTTAGAAAGGATTGTTCTTTTTTGAAAAAAGAACTAAAAACTTTTAATCAGTGTGAGTTATTAATAAAATTTTTCAAATAATTCACTTGATTTTTCTTCTGAGATTTGACAATGTGAAATCGTAACCATTCCATCTTGAACGGATATACTGATTTGAAGATCAAAATCCAAATAATAAACAGTACGTTGATAATTTGTGGGCTCAGCTAAATTTACATATTCAACAAGTGCTGTTGCCGCTTGTTGAGTAAATACATCATCTTCCAAAGCACCTATATGAACAACTCCCATACCGTAAACGTTCAATATTACCGTACGCCCATCATCTGCAGTAGCACGAATAACGTAGTTAAAGGAGTTTTCATAGTTTTCTGAAGTGTCGGTGGGTGAACCAAATACGGTAAGTAATTTTCCTTCGGCAATGGCAGCATCCTCTTGGGATTCCATTTTGCCAAAGTCCATTAAATACGAACCACCGGAATATGCCGATATATCCAAAGATTCAAACTTAAAGTTCATTACTCTTCCTCCGTTTTGAATTCAGTATAGACCACAAATTAATATTTTTCAAATAATACCACAACCGCAATTTATATGGCTTCGCACAATATAAGTAAATTTTAGAAAATCAAATCTTTGATTTGGTTTTCGTAGTTCGAGCAATAAAATCACCGTCGGGAGCTTGCTCACGCAAGGGGATTTTGTTGGTTGAACCGATAAAACACCCATGTTTTATCGAAAATTTACGTAAAATCAGCACAACCTAATGCGATTAAAAGTTTTGAGGGGTTATAGGGGAACTTTTTCAAAAGTTCCCCTAAATCCACACAAAGTATCTATTAAAATTCCGCGTTACCTGTTGTTCTGGGGAACGCTCCAACGTCACGGATGTTGGAAACCCCTGTCATATACATGATAAGGCGCTCAAAACCGAGACCAAAGCCTGCGTGACGGCAACCACCGTACTTGCGAAGCTCAAGATACCACCAGTAATCGTCGGGGTTGAGCTCGAACTTAGCCATTGCCTCAAGCAATTTTTCCATTCTCTCCTCACGTTGTGAACCACCAATGAGCTCACCAACACCGGGAACGAGCATATCCGCCGCCGCAACAGTCTTGCCGTCATCATTTTGACGCATATAGAATGCCTTAATGTCCTTGGGATAGTCGGTTACGAATACGGGCTTCTTGAAAATTTCCTCAGTGAGGTATCTTTCGTGCTCAGTTTGAAGGTCCATACCCCAGTATACGGGATACTCGAACTGATGTCCGCAGTTTTGCAATCTTTCAACTGCTTCAGTATAAGTTATTCTACCGAACTCACTGTTTACAAGCGCAGTAAGACGCTCAATAAGTCCGTTATCGAAGAATTTGTTGAAGAATTCCATTTCCGCAGGGCAGTTTTCCATAACGTAGGAAAGAACAAACTTCATCATATCCTCTGCGGTGTCCATATAGTCAGTAAGATCCGCAAAAGCAAGCTCGGGCTCTACCATCCAGAACTCCGCTGCATGGCGCTGAGTGTTGGAGCGCTCCGCACGGAATGTGGGGCCAAAGGTGTATACGTTTGCGAATGCCATAGCATAAGTCTCAACGTTGAGCTGACCGGAAACGGTAAGTCCTGTCTTCTTGCCGAAGAAGTCCTGGCTGTAATCAACCTCACCGTTTTCAAGCTTGGGGGGATTG
>JAZRHW010000059.1:0-11417 GCA_045644965.1 Eubacteriales bacterium | reverse complement strand
TGCCTACATATGTTCGCGTCGCACTTGACGTGACAATTTATGATGCAGAAAACAATATTATCCAGCTTGATTGGCAAGAGTACATTTCTTTCATCGGTGGTGATGAAAGTGCTTGGAAGCTGATGGACGACGGATATTATTACTATACAAAGCCTCTTCTTAAGGAAAAGGTGACCGAGGCGTTGTTCAGATCGGTGAAATTCTCCGAAAAAATGGGCAACGAATACGAAGACACAACGATTGTTTTGACTGTAACGGTTGAAGCAACACAGGTGAACGGCAACGGCACGGACGTATTCACCGCGACCGGCTGGCCGAGTTCAAGCAATTCAGACACAAATGATTAATTGATTGAGGAAAAGAAATGAAGAACACAAATTTCCCCCGTAAAGCGATATCGTTGCTCCTTGCACTCATAACTGTGCTTGGCGTAATGCCGCTTAACATAATTGCTCTCGGGGAAGAGCCAAGCGTTACAATTCAATACAACGGCTCGGATGCTTCAAGCGTTTCCTTGGTCGAGGATGATAAGATTACGCTTGATACAAAAGTAGCTAACTTTGATGGCGAAGTTAAGTATCAGTGGGAAATTCTCGCTGATGAGGAAGAAGATATTTGGGTAAAAATCGGCGATAAAACGCAAGCGAAGTGTGAGATTACTTACGCGCTTGTTAAGAGCTGCTTGAATGAACGCGGACGCGCTCAAATGCGTGTTACGGTGACCAGTGGCGAGCAAAAGGCAACGTCCAAGCCCGTGGAAATTAAGGTTTCCTATCTTGTTAACGATTATCAGCCGACGGTGGCTTATGAAACTGCCGACAAGGGCGATGACAATACTGCGTTTGCGCTTGATTCTGTTCTTGACATATTCTCAATGCCCGTCAAGGCAGCGGAGGGTGACGGCATTAGCATTATCAATGTATACTTCTATTTCCAAACAGAAAGCGGAAGATTGATAAAGACACTCCACTATCCCCTTGCTTTAGGATATGAGGGATTCACCGTAGATTTCCCTGTAGAAATTGGTTATTTGCCTTATTATAATGGTGATCAAGTTAGTTCTCTTGAAGTTCCTGCGGGATTGACCGACTCCAAGATAGAATATACAATCATTTACAAGCCTCAAGAGGTTGACTACAAGGTTTACCACTATTTGCAAAATGCAAATGACGACGGTTATACTTTGGAAGATACCACACCACACAGGGGAATTGTCGAAAACCAGGTAGGGAATGATCTCCACAAGCAATATGAGGGCTTCGAGTACATTAGCTATGCGCGCCCGGTTATCGCTCCCGATGGAAGTACTGCGGTTGAAATTTACTATAACCGTGTTTATCACACAGTTCTTTTCCGCGTTGACAGTGAATATAAGGGTGCATACGGACAGGATAACCTTTATGTAAGATACGGTACAACTGTCGGTGTTAATAACCTCCACTGTGAGGGTTATGTGTTTGAAAAATGGGAATTAATTTCTCCCAAGGACTCCGACACCTATCCAGAATTGCATGACATTTTAAGTGTATGGGAAAATGATTATGATGAAAGAAAAATCAAGGTTAATTGTAATATTGAGTACAAGGCTATATTGACCGAAGCTGGCACCAGCTACAAGATTTTTTTCTGGCGCGAAAACGCGGACGACGGTCTTTACAGCCTTTGGCATGAACATACGGAACCTGCAAATACAGGTGACACATTGACTTGGAAAGATAGTTATCTTGACTATATTGCAGGCTTTGACGAGCTCGAATATTTCACACTTAACTGGGAAAAGACCGAGGAGGACTGGAAAGAAACCGCAGGTGAGGGCTCAACTATAGACTCTCCTATAAAGGTATTGAACGACGGTTCAACCGTTATCAATATATATTATGCGAGACGACGCTATACTATTAACTTCTATGCGGATACAAGCTTGAAGGATAGCAACGGTAACTATGTTTGTAATATGGTTCCGCATACTCATGGTGTAGGATATTGTAAGTTCAACCCCTACAATTGTGAGCATCCGGGTGACCATACCGAACACTCTCACACGGACGAATGTGGAGTTTTGAATTGTAATATCAATGGCGGAAAAGCGCATATTCATAACCCATATAATTGTTGTGATACGCATGTGCATGACAAGGGATGCTATTCTATGCATACGACTTTTGCTGAAGCGGAAGCATTAAATGAGCAGATTAAGACTCAGGTCCAGGCTAACACAGAAAAACAGGTGCAAGATTTCTTTTCGTTTAGTATACCAAGTAGCGTTGTAAAGGCACTTGCAAATATAATTAACTCAATTACGGGAAATGTTGCCGAGATTGCTGCTAAAGAGGCATCAGGTCAATTAGCATCAAAAGAACCACCTAAAAATATTCAAAATGGCTATATTCAATATTTGAACGGTGTCTCCATAGATTATAATGAAACTAAACGTATAGTATTTTGGGATATTACGTTATTTGGAACAGTTACACTAGACATTCCCGCTATATACATTGAAGATGGTGACGGAAATCCAAATAATAACTGGCATTATTATACTGGTTCTTTAAAAGATGGAGAAATTCAAGAGGCAGATAAATGCTCACTCCCCGACCATGACCACACAAGTGGATGTACGTACGGAGAAGATTGTGAAGCTTGTAAAAACGGCACCTGCGATGTAGTTCACAAATGTGATTTGACTGAGCACATTCACGGACACGATTGCTTTACAACATGTATAGGACCCGAAAATGGTTACCATCATACAGCGGAATGTTATAGTTATGCTTGTATGATCCCCGAGCATAAGCATGGTGATAATGCGGATCAATATCATGGAACTAATACACTTGTTGCTACTATCCAAGCGAAATATGGTCAGAGTATTTTGGAGTACCTTAAATACTACTCCGAGCTTGATGCAAATGGTATAGCACAAAACGGCAGCAATCAAAAATTCCTTGCTTGGAAGTATGCCGGTACAGGTTGGGGTAATACCAATAGTATAACTCGTTATGTTAAGCACGTAACTATGGTAGGTGACCTCTGCTATAGCCAAGGTGTTGATGCATTTGCGGTTTATAACACAGAAAACACGGAATCCAATCCTGTTGAATACAAGCTCCACTATATGTTTGAAACCTTGGATACCAATCCAATGGATACTGATGAAAAGCATTATACGGAGGACTTAAACCACTATCAAGTTGTTTGGTGGCCACAAGGTAAACCTTTGAGTGAAATGAAAGCTGATAGTAAGGATATTACCGGCTTTAAAGCTGCAGGTGCGATTCTCGAAGAGGGAACTACTGACTATAACATCTATTACAATAGAAAAGATTATCAATTCACAATTTACAACCAAGAGGATGAGTTAAGGACGTATCCCGTTAAATTTGGTCAGTCCTTGAGTAGCATTAAGTATATGCTGTTGGACGGTATATATTTTGATTTTGCTAATGAGCAATATGTTGAGGATGGCAAGAGTATTGACGTTGCCAATATGGTTTATCCAGATGGTCTTGAGCCCGGTGCGTATGTTTTTGATAAGTGGTATTCTACCAATACAAAGAATAAGTATACCGTGATTGACTGGGATAACGACGTTGTTACTGAGGATAACCTCTATGCATTTGCGATTTGGAATCCCGTTGTAAGAACTGTAAAGGTTTACCATGACGTTTCTAAAAAGCAACAATTCTCAACTGATGGATACCAAGAGGTGGCTCACAGAGCTTTTGCCAAGGCGCCCTCTCTTGATGAGGTAAATCTTGATATCAATGGTGACGGAATCAATGATCTTTACTTTGCAGGTTGGTTCTACTTTGATGAGGAAAAGGGCGAGGAAGCAGCATTCCTTTTCGACTTCCCAATCAAGCAGGATATGGAAATTTATGCAAAATGGTCATCAAATACCATTGTAAATTATGAAATCCGATATGTAATTAAGCAAGAGGACAGTAATGGAAATGAAGAGACAATTCACATTGCTGATCCAACCGTTGGTATCGGTGTCTTGGGACATAACAAGACCTTTACACCTAAGTACGGTTCCAATCTATATGATACGTATCAAACCGGTTATTATCCCGAAACAAGTAGCCATACTATTCGTATGGGCTATGACGAAGACAATAATTACGTTGCTACAGTAGTATATGAATTTGTCTACGAGGGTATTTCAGAGGTAAAATACAAGGTTCAGTATCTTGAATCGGGTAGTGGAGCTCAGCTTCTTCCTGATATGGAATACACTACCACCGACCCCGGTGCGTGGGCTATGTTCTTGCCCATTGACGGATATACACCGGACAAGCTTTCTAAGTCAATTATCCTTTCTTCTAACGAAGAGGAGAATATAATTGCGTTCTACTATACCAAGAACGAGACCCCCGAGGAAGGTGGGGGAGAGGAAGAACCTATTCCTCAGGCACCGTGGATAATGAATCACTACGTGGCAAATTATCCTGATGGTGACACATACAAACTCTATTCAAGTAGTGAAACGTTCTTGAATGATATTTCTTGCGAGAAAAACGGTTTTGTTAAGTATGGTGGCACTTATCTTGACAATATCTTAGGATATGAGTTCGATTATGCTACTGTAGTTTATCGTTATATGGGCGATGACGGCTTGCCTGTTGAAGTGGAAACAGACCCCATAGAATTGGATGCTGATGGTAATATCAAATATGCTCTTACCGAGTACGGTATGTCCATTAACTTCTATTACAAGCGTGTACCCGTTAAATATACCGTTCAGTATATTGATGAAAATGGTAATGTGTTTGCATTTGATGAGCGATTCAATCAAGAGATTTTCTCTGAGGAGAATTTGCACGGTAAAACGGTTTCAGTAACTGTTGACCCTGAATTGAATGCAATTCTCCGTGGAAAGGGCTACGGCTTGGCAAGTGGAACTACGATATCCATTACTCTTGACCCTGTTGAAAGCAGAAACGTAGTTAGGTTCCAGTACACCCCCAGACCTGTATTCTATTACTATAATATTGTGGGTGTTGATGACCCTGCATTAGCAGGTGTTAGCTTAAGTTTGCCTACTGAATCTATTGACGCAAACTCTACTGCGAACACTAAAGGTTCAACGGCTAAAGAAAGTGATAAATACTATTTTGATGGCTGGTATGCCGATGCAGAATGTACCGTGTTGGTTACCAAAGATCCCTATATTCAACCTAAAAAGACCGCTAACGGAATTTATGAAGACGCTACCTACTACGCACTCTTCTTGCCGAGAAATGCGAATACCAGCATTCAAGTTACCAGCAAACACGGTGACAACTTTATCGTTCAGCTTGTTGGTAAAGAGGGAACTCTTGCTGCCGGTATGAGCATTGAAATCGCGGTTGTTGACGGAGTGGCTAAGCTTGTAAATCTTCCTGTTGGAACATATACTGTAACAATCAAGACCGACTGGTCTTGGAGATACGGCGACGTAGCTTCCCAAGAAATGATAGTTGACGTTCCTGCAACGGAGGATGCTTTCGGTGGTCAGATTGAAATTGATCTTACCGAAAATGATGCTTATAATCAAAGTAACTGGCTCGACGATTACGGGTATGATGAATATAAATCCAATTAAGCTAAGAAAGGATGATTGAGATGAAAAAAGATTTCAAATTTCTCAAATGGAACGGCAAGCGCGCCGTTGCATTGCTTAGCTTAACTATTATCCTGTCCTTGCTTACAATAGGTGGTACGCTTGCCTATATTTTCGTGGAAACGGGAATTCTTGAAAGTATTTTCGCGCCTGCGAAAGTTGAGGTGTCAATTAACGGAAATGAAATTATAAATAATAGTGAAATTCCCGTTTATGCACGCGTGGCTGTTATTGCAACTTGGGAAAAGGATGGTGTTACGATTTCCGAAAAGCCGGTTTTAGGTATAGATTATACAATGAGTATAAATAGTGACTGGAAACAAGGAAGTGACGGATACTGGTACTACACCAAACCAATTTCTCAAAATGAACATGTTGGCTTTATAACATCCGTTAGTGCAAATACAGCTCCCGAGGGTTGTGAACTCGTGATTGAGATTTTGTCATCAGTAATTCAGACAAAACCCGAGGATGCGGTTGAGAAAAGCTGGGGAGAGGGAATAGTATCCGTAAATGGTGACGGTACGTTAAGTATACAACAATAAAAACACACGAGCATATACCTCAAAATGAGGTATATGCTCAATTTTTATGCGCAAATGTAAAATATTACCAAAAATTACCAATAAAGTTTGGTTAATATTTGTTTTTCTTTTATATTGCATTGATTGGTAAAATATGGTAGAATATTACTGTCAAAAAATACCAATCAAAAGGAGAAAAGAAATGAATAGCACAAAAATTTTAATAGCTGATGAAAGTACTTCATCAAGGAGTGAGCTTCGCGACGAGCTCAAGGAGCAGGGTTTTGCAAATATTTACGAGGCGTCTAACGGGGAAGAAGCACTCGCGATGATAATGAATGTTTTGCCCGAGGTGGTTATAGTTGATATTTTACTCTCAAAACTTGACGGCATTGGTGTAATTAGACAAGCAAGGAGAGCTCTCGGTGAAGAAGCGCCTATTTTCATTGCTACGTCCATTGTAGGCAATCACAATATGCTGCTTGAAGCTAACAATGCAGGTGCATCGATGTGTATGATCAAGCCTATAAATTCCGAAAGCTTGGCTCATTATCTTGACAATTTGCTTCCTAATTCATATCAGGCTGTGCAAGGTTTTTCAAACGATTTGGGCGCATGCGACTTAGAAACCCAGGTAACGAAGATCATACATCAGATTGGCGTTCCTGCACATATTAAGGGTTACCAATATTTAAGAACTGCTATTGTATTAACGGTGAATGACAGTGAGATAATTAACTCGGTTACAAAGATACTTTATCCTACAGTTGCCAAGAAATATCAAACCACAACCAGCCGTGTGGAAAGAGCAATTCGTCATGCTATTGAGGTCGCGTGGGATAGGGGAGACGTTGAGGTGCTTAATTCGTATTTCGGATATACAATTCAAAGCAACCGCGGAAAGCCCACGAACTCTGAGTTTATTGCCATGATTGCTGATAATTTAAGATTAAAGTATAAGATGTTTGCATAAAAAAGAAAAGTCGCGTAAACTTGCACGCGACTTTTCTTAATTTTGTGAAAATAAAAAAACAAGACGAGCAAGCTCGTCTTGTTTTTGGTGCCGGTGATCGGGGTCGAACCGATACGGTATCGCTACCACTGGATTTTGAGTCCAGCACGTCTGCCAATTCCATCACACCGGCATTCAACAATGTGTATTGTATCATAAGTAAAGTAAAAAATCAAGACCTTTTTGCTATATTTTTTTATTTTTTCTTAAGATTTGGTTGACATATCGTCAAAAAAAGGTTAAAATAAATTGTTACAATGCGATAATATGTTGTAAAGGAGGAAAATCAAATGGAAAACAGAGAAGAAATTTTTGAAAAACTGAATTCCTTACTTCTTGACAAAAAATATGCGGAGTTTATGAGAGCTATTGACGAGCTTAACGATATTGACGCTGCAGAATATCTTATGTCTTTACCGGATGAGCTTATGCTCAGTGCCTTCCGTATGCTTAAAAAGGATGCGGCAGCAGGTATATTTTCCTTTATGGATTTTGAAATGCAGGAATCCATTATCGGTAGGATGAGTGATACTGAAATTGCTATGATCATTGAGGATCTTTTCGTCGACGACGCGGTTGACATTCTCGAAGAGCTTCCTGCGATTATGGTAAAGCGCATTCTCAAGCTCTCCCGCCCTGAAACGAGAAACCTTATTAATAAATTCTTGTCCTATCCCGACGGCAGTGCGGGAAGTGTTATGACGGCGGAGTATATTGACCTTCACAAGGAAATGACAGTTTCGCAGGCGATCGAAAACATTCGCAAAAAGGGTGTTGATAAGGAAACTATCTACGTTGCGTATGTTACTAATGATTCACGTGTTCTTGAGGGTATCGTGTCCTTGAAGGACTTGATTTTTGCATCTCCCGAATCGCTTATTAACGATATAATGGAGACGGATATTCTTTGCGCCAACACTCTTGATTCGCAGGAAGACGTCGTTGCCATGATCCAAAAATACGATATGCTTGCGCTTCCCATTGTTGATAAGGAAAATCGCCTTGTTGGTATCGTAACCGTAGACGACGCGATCGACGTTATTGAAGAAGAAGCAACCGAGGATATCGAAAAGATGGCCGCTATCGTACCGGGCGACAAGCCGTATATGCGTTCAGGCGTTTTCGAAATTTGGAAAACGAGAATTCCGTGGCTCTTGCTCCTCATGCTTTCGGCAACATTTACAGGTCAGATAATTGCAGGTTTTGAAGAAAAGCTCGCTGCAATTCCCGTGCTTATTGCATTTATTCCCATGCTCATGGGTACCGGTGGTAACTCGGGTGGTCAATCCTCAGTTACAATTATCCGTGGTCTTGCAATCGGTGAGATAGAGAACAGCGATATTTGGCGCATAATTTGGAAGGAAACTCGCGTTGCTCTTTTGTGCGGTATCGTGCTTTCCGCGTGTAACTTTGCTAAAATCATAGTTGTTGATAATATGCTGTTTAACAACGGAGTGTCACTCCAAGCAAATATTGTAGTATCGTTGACACTTCTTGCAACCGTTCTTGTGGCAAAAATAGTTGGATGTGCGCTTCCTGTAGCGGCTAAAAAGTTGGGTCTTGACCCCGCGGTTATGGCGAGTCCGTTTATTACAACTATCGTTGACGCAGTATCCTTGCTCATCTACTTTGCTATAGCAAGCTTAGTGTTGTTGTAAAATGAATAAAAACAAGCTCCTTGTTTTCAAAAACAGGGAGCTTTTTTGTATATATTATATAATATAGAGAAAATTAAAAAGTATTTTTGAAAAAGTGTTGACTTTATTTTCCAAGTGTGTTATTCTTATACTGTATAGGTATAAGGGATAACTATGCCATTTTTACGATTTTAAAACTTAGTTACTTATTATATTATATACCGTACGAGGAACAACTTTCGCGTGGTATATAAGTGCATTTTGAGGAAGGGGGGAGCTCGATGGATAAAAAAAATTATTGGCGACTATTGTTGATCATATTAAGCTTAATGATCTTAATCGGATCGTCAATGGTGATTTTAACCATGCGTTTTGGCCACGATGGCAATGCCATAAAAATGGATATACAACATGGGCAACCTCAAAAAGTAGAATTTTCGCAATTTGCGATGATACCTGGTGGTAAGAGTGAGTACATCATAACCCCATACCGCTACATTCCCGGTGTATACAACCTCACATTTGATTTTCAGGATAAAGAGATTGGCCACAGCATTTTTGACAAGTCAGTTTATGTTTATATTGAATGTGATGGGGTAGTTTATTGCGATCAAAGGCTCTCATCAATATTTGATTCCGAAAATCCCGTGATTACGCTCGACTTAAGAGAAGACATTTCCAAGGAAATCAAATTGGTTTACTATATTCCTGAAGAGATAGGAAATGAGATTCAAGGTGCAACGGCAGATTTTGAATTGTTTATTATCGCTAATGAAAAGAGAGATTAGTTATGAATAAAGGTACAATTAAAAAAATAGGAAATATCTTAGGAAATGTTGTAATGTACATTTTCCTTGCGCTTTGTATTGCAGCTGTAATTTTGACAGTTTTTTCAAAGAAAGATAGTGACGGCGCATCTGAAATCTTTGGTTATCAAATGAGACTCGTTGTAACCGACTCAATGGGAGCATCGGAGCACACCGACGTTTCAAATTATAAAATCAAGAGCATCCCGGTTAATTCTATGGTATTTATAAAGCTGATGCCTGAGGATCCTGCTGCGGCGGATGAATGGTATCGAAACGTAAAGGTGGGAGATGTTCTCGCGTTCAGATATGTATATACAACACAAATGACTATCACTCACCGTGTTGTCAGCATCACTGAAAAGGACACGGGTGGATATATTATAGAGCTTGAAGGAGATAACAAGGACTCCGACGAACGTCTATTGAGACAGACCATTGATACATCCGTTCCCAATAGCTTGAATTACATAATTGGTGAGGTTACAGGTCACTCATATTTGTTCGGTTCTTTCTTGACTCTTCTCAAAAAGCCCGTTGGTATGATTTGCCTTGTAATTCTTCCTTGCTTTGTAATTATTCTTATCGAAGTAATTAAAATTATCAACGCACTTGGTGAAGATAAGAAGATAAAGGCTAAGAAGGAAAAGGAAGAAAAGGAAAATGAGCTTGAGGAGCTTCGCCGTAGACTTGCTGAGCTTGAAGCTACAAAGAAAGAATCCTCAGAATCTGATAAATAAGGACTGAACTTATGAGTTATTACTACGTTGTTGTTATATTCCTAATAATTGCGTCATTAGTAGCAATCGGCACGATAATCTACGTTATCATTGACTTGCTTTTGGATAGACGCAAGAAGGAAGAGGTCGAGGAAGTCCGCGAGGAAGTTCCCGAACCTATTATTATTCCAGAACCCGTTATTGTTCCAGAGCCCGTGATAGTGCCCGAGCCCATTATTATTCTTGATGAAGTTGATGCTATCGAGGCAGACGCTCTCATTAGTGATGATGTTGCTATGCAATACGTTATTCGTGAGAGAGGCGCAGGACAGGGAAGAAAGGGCGAAATCAACCTTGGTACTATCAACGAGCATTTCGAAGCGGGCGAGGTTATTACTCTTGCACTTCTTCAGCAAAGAAAGCTTGTTAGCAAAAAAGAACGCAGAATTAAAATTCTTGCGGACGGCGTTTTGACAAAGCCGTTTACTGTTAAGGCTGAGGCCTTCTCAAAGGAAGCGATCAAGATGATCGAACTTACGGGTGGTACCGTAATTGAACTTTATTGATTGTAATGTTGCCCTTTGGCAATGTTTCAATATATATCACGCTGTTTGAAAGGAGGACGAACAGTGAAAACTAAAAGAATTTTGCTTGTTTCTTGTTCAATAATTCTTTTGTGCTTGATGATCATAACCGGTCTAACGTATGCTTTGTTTACTGACCAATTTTCAGTAGGCAATCATCTTGAAGCGGGTAGACTTAACATTACGCTTGAGAGAACACATCTCGAATACAGCGTGCTTGATGAATTTGGTTTACTTTCAGTACATACCGATGATACTGTTTATGATTTCACAAAGGAAACTTCCGAAAATGCTTTCGGAATTAATTCCAAGAACATCAAAATCGTTCCCGGTAGCTACTTTGATGCTACAATGAGAGTTGTAAATGATGATTCAGATCCCGATTCGGCGAACTATTCAGACGTTGCATTCTCATATAGTGTTGAAGTTGTACTTGTAAAAGGATATAACAATCTTGCAAAACAAATGCAGGTTGTTGTAACTAACCACGAGGGTGAATCCGTAACGAAGAGACTTAGCGATGTCTATTC
>JAZRHW010000058.1:0-7935 GCA_045644965.1 Eubacteriales bacterium | reverse complement strand
ATATATGCCCTCAAACGATCCCTGTGACGGAACACAGGAGATGGGCGCTCTTGCGGCTCTCAAATGTCTTGAGAACACAGGAGTAGATCCTCTTGAGATCGACGTTATCCTTTGTATCACTGAGGAGTGGAAGGAATATCCCCTCACCACATCCGCATGCTACGTTCAGGATAGAATCGGTGCAAAGAACGCATGGGGTATCGACGTACAAAACCGTTGCTGCACAGCGGTTTCCGCTATGAAGCTTGCAAAGGATATTCTTATTGCTGATGACGAGGTTAATACAGTTCTTGTATGCGGTGGCTACCGTAACTGTGATTTCCTTGACTACACGGACAGCGGCGTATCCTTCATGTTCAACCTTGGCGCAGGCGGCGGCGCAATACTTCTTAAGAAGAACTATAACAAGAACCTTCTCCTCGGAACACATCTTATGAGCGACGGTAGCGTTGTTCATACTTGCGGCTCCAAGGTTGGTGGTATTCTTGAACCCGTAACTCCCGAAAACTATAAGGAATTCGGTATGCTTCGTCTCATGGATTCTCCCAAGATGAAGGGACTTCTTAATACAGTTTCAATGCCCAACTGGTATCACTGCATAGATGAGGCTCTCCGTAAATCCGGTAAGACTCGTGAGGATATTGACTATCTTAGCATTCTTCACATCAAGAGAAGCGGTCATAAGGCAATGCTTGCAGACCTCGGACTTCGCGAGGATCAGTCCATTTACCTTGAGGACTACGGTCACATTGGTCAGATCGACCAGATCCTTTCTCTTGAACTTGCACTTAAAGAGGGCAAGGTTAAGGATGGCGACACTGTATGTATGATTGCAGCAGGTATCGGTTATACCTGGGCAGCAAATATCATTCAGTGGGGTGAAAATTAATGCCAATTAACTCTTATTTGCAAATATTGCTCGGAGTACTTCCGTCAATGTGTGCAGGTATTCTCGCAACCTTTGCGGTTACGTTGATATTTAAGACGAGCTATACGACAAACTTTGCACAGGGCGTTATTTCCGCCATTGGTGCATACGTTGCGGTGGAATTATCCATGACAAATGGTTATCCCATTTGGATGGTAGCCATCGTTGGTGTACTCGCTGCCTTTATTCTTGGCGTAGCGATAGACGTGCTCATCTTCCGTAACGGACGATATGTAAACGCTCTTGGTAAGCAGATTATCACAATGGGACTTATCTCGATAATTATCGGTGTTATCCCGTTCATATTTAAGGTTGCGAAAATGGAAGCAGTACCTGCATTTCCGTTTATACATTTAACACAGGGCTTGCAGATTGGTGAAATATTTATTCAGTATAACACTATAATCGGTGTTGCAATAACAATTATTTTACTCGCAGCGGTATTTTTGCTTTTGCAAAAATCCAAATGGGGACTTTCGGTTAGAGCAACCGCGTCCAACGAAATCGTTGCGGGAATGATGGGTATCAATACAAAGGTTATCACAGCTATTTCCTGGGGAATAGCAGGTGCCTTTGGTGCAGTTGCAGCTATACTGTATATAGGTAATGTAACTCTTTCAAACGGTTACGTTATGACAACTACACAGATAAACGCATTCCTTGCAGGCATCCTTGGTGGCTTTGCTACCTTCCACGGCCCGGTATTCGGTGCAGTAATCATCTACGGACTTAATATTTTGGTTGGATGCTTGTGCATTCATATGCCCGAGCTTTCAACTTGGAAATCCGCAATAGTATATTTGATAGTAATGCTCTTGGTTCTTTGGAAACCGCAGGGCTTGTTTGGAAAGAAACTTGTTAAGAAGGTGTAAGATATGAGTAATAGAATGAATAAATATTTATCTAACTCTCTTCTTAAGCAGGAGAGCGAGCGCCAAGGCGCGGCACTTTTTAATAAATTGATCAAGCGCCCGACATTCTCTTTTGCGGTGTTCGCAGTTGTAATGATTTTGATCCAAGTGCTATCAAAGGCAGGACTTATCGGTTCCAGCTTTGTAAACGCAGTGGGAAGTACACTTATATTCTGTATAGTTGGACTTGGATTTTGTCTTTTGCTTGGATATTCCGCTCTTGCCTCTCTCGGTACGGCAGGCTTTATCGCAATAGGTGCTTACAGCGCATATTATTGCCTTGCTGAATGGGGACTTACAATCGGCATTGGCTTTATTGTAGCAATACTCTTTGCTGTAGTTATCGGTATAGCGGTTGGTTACATATCACTTCGTATTGAGGGTATTTACCTTGCTATCGTAACACTTGGTATTTCCGAGATCATCAAGGAATTGCTTTCAGCGCTTTGCGATACAATCAAAATCAAGGGTTCTCAAATAACACTTTTGGGAATCGAGTCCATTAAGCTCAAAACTGACGTAATTTATTACGGTATAGTAGTTATCTTGTTCATATTGATGTTTGTAACACAAAACCTTATGAACAGCCCCACAGGACGTGCAATGCTTGCCATGAAGAATAGTACTTCAGCGGCGCAGGCATTTGGTGTTTCTCTAATGAAATACCGTCTTATGGCATTTACCATCTCCATTATATACGCATCCATCGCAGGATTCTTGTATATGCTCTATATCCGCTATGTTACCAACTCAACGGGAAATCTTTTCACACTTTCCATGTCGCTCAACATTCTCGGTGCGGTAATTATCGGTGGTATGAAGTCAATTTGGGGAACAATCGGCGGTATGTTCATCATCTACGGTATTGACCAGATGTTCTTGCAGGATATTAAGTTCTTTAACGAGAACCCCACGTTCATCACGTTGTTCTGCGGTATTTTGGTAGTTGTAGTAGTAATGTTCTATCCCGGTGGACTTGCACAGCTTGCACTCGAATTAAAGTATAAGCTCACAAGCCGTAAACAAAAGATTAAGGAGGGTATTTATGGCAAAGATCTTGGATAAAAACCACTCCAATCATACAAAGCTTGTAAAGCTCCGTCAAAGCTATGACTGGCTTTCCGAGGAGCTTCTCGGACTCTCTGAAATATATGAGTCCAAAAAACAAAAAGAATTAAACAAGTTTATTGCTTCCGCCAATAAGAAGCTTGAAAAGAGCGCATTTTTGGCTTGCGATAAAGAAGAATATGCACAGGCTGAGCTTGAAGCAAAGCTTCAAAAATATGATGTTCGTGCATATATGAGCCAAAGAAAAATCAATCACAGTGCGGTTAAAGCCATCTTCAAGGCAGTTAAAGCCGGTGAGGGCTACGGTGCTATTCTTGAAAAGAGAAGCGCCGAAATGAAGGCACTTAACGAAAAGAGAGCTAAGTATATAGCAACTCTTGAATCTAAAAAGCAAGCCTTCCTTGCTAAAAACAATGTGACTGATAAGGCGGCTTATGACGCGCTTAAGGCTGAGCTTGACGCACAGTATAGCGCAAAGAAAAAGGAACTTGACGAAAAGTATGGCGCAAAACAGGCGGCCCAAGCAGCAAAGCTTGAGGCGAAGCGTTCAAAGATTTCCGCGCAAATTGCGGAGCTCAAGAAAAATTCCCCTGCAAGTCACACACTTCCTGATGACGTGCTTCTTGAGGTTAAGGGACTTAAAATGTACTTTGGTGGTCTTAAGGCGGTTGATGACCTTGATTTCACAGTAAAGAAAGGCGAAATATTCGGTCTTATCGGCCCCAACGGTGCAGGTAAAACTACGGTATTTAACTGTATCACACAGTTCTATAAGCCCACGGGCGGAGAAATTCACTTTGCTACTAAGGATAAGGAAGTTATTTCTCTTACCGATTTTGAAGTACACGATATCGTGCTTCAGGGAATATCAAGAACTTTCCAAAATATTGAGGTAGTAAAAGAGGTTAGCGTGCTTGACAACCTTCTTATAGCTGCCACAAGACATTATTCAAGCAATCTCTTCGTGCAAATGCTTCACTTGCCCTTGCTTAGAAGAGAGGAGAGAATGATCACTGCAAGAGCGGACAAGATTCTCAAGTATATGGATCTTTACTCATACCGTGATCGTCTTGCTTGGGGCTTGCCCTACGGTGTGCTTAAGCGCATCGAGATAGCGAGAGCGCTTATGTGTAACCCTCAGCTCATCATTCTTGACGAGCCTGCAGCAGGACTTAATGAGTCCGAAACAAAGGACCTTGCTGCATTAATTAACAAAATCCGTACGGAGCTTGGCTGCACAATACTTTTGGTAGAGCACGATATGAGCTTGGTTATGAACATTTGTGACCACATTTGTGCAATATCCTTTGGTAGAAAACTTGCTGACGGTACACCTGCAGAGGTTCAGGCAAGCAAAGAGGTGCAGGAAGCATATCTTGGAGTAGGAGGGGAATAATGGCATTATTAGAAATTAAAGATCTTAAAGTTTCTTATGGCTTTATTACAGCCCTCAAGGGAATAGATATTAACGTTGAAAAGGGACAAATTGTAGCACTTCTTGGTTCAAACGGAGCAGGTAAGACTACAACTCTTCGAGCTATATCCGGTATTATTAAACCCACGGAAGGAAGTATCGTTCTTGACGGTAAGAATATATCGAGCATTCCCACTTATAAAATCTCCAAGGAAGGCATCACACAGTCTCCCGAGGGAAGACTTTTGTTCCCCGAACTTACCGTTGAAGAAAACCTTAAGGTTGGTGCTTATGGCTTAAAAACAAAGGTTGTCAACGGAGTAAAGGTTACGGCAAAGGAACAGCTAAAAGCAAATTTTGAAAGAGTATACAACCTATTTCCCATCTTGAAGGAGAGAAAATCCCAGGTGGCTAATACGTTGTCGGGCGGCGAGCAGCAGATGGTGGCTATCGGAAGAGCACTTATGTCCGATCCCAAGGTATTGCTTCTCGACGAACCGTCCCTTGGTCTTGCTCCCCTCATCATTGAGGAGATCTTTAAGGCATTCCTCAAAATTCGTGAGGAAGGAACAACTATTCTCATAGTTGAGCAAAACGCACTTCAAACCTTGAAGATTGCCGATTATGCTTATGTACTGGAGCTTGGCAAAATCAGCCTTGAGGGACCCGCAAGTGAGCTTATAACAAATAAGAAGCTCATAGACGCGTATCTCGGTGGCTAAAAAAGATGATTAAGGCAAATGCTTTAACATAAAAAGAAAAAAGGAGAAAAAACATGAAAAGAACACTCACTCTCGTAGTAGCACTTGCACTCGTTGCAACAATGCTTCTCACACTTGTTTCCTGTGGAGACAACACAACAGCAGCTCAGGGTATTGACACAGAAAACCACGTTATTCACGTTGGTAACACAGCAGCAACCACTGGCGCTTTCGCTACAGTAGGTGTACCTTTCAACTATGCTCAGGAAGCATATTTCTGGTACTTCACAAACCACATGGGTGGTTATAAGGATGCTGACGGCAACCTTTACACAATCGAACTCAAGCACTATGATGACGGCTTTGACGGCACAAAGGGTAAGACATATACTCAGAAGCTCGTTGAAGAGGACAAGGTTTTCGCACTTGTAGGTCACTTTGGTTCTAACACAGTTGGTGCAACAGTTGAATACATCACAGAGCAGGGCATTCCCATGGTTTACGGTGTATGCGGCGTATCCGATCTTTACAACACAGATAGAAATATCATGACTGTACAGCCCATCTACGATACAGAGGGTCAGTCCATGGTAGCAACAGCATTTGCTCCTGTTGATGCAGGCGGTCTTGGCGCAACAAAGCTTGGCGTTATCTCCACAACTGACGACGCAGGTAAGGGTATGCTCAACGGTATCAAGATCGAAGTTGAAAGACTTGGTAAGGGCGACGTAGTAACTTATGCAGAAGGTTCTGCAAGTGCAACTGACTATGCAACTCAGGTTACAACTCTTAAGAATGCAGGATGTGACGTAGTTATCATCGCTGCTAACCAGGCACCCTTTACAAACATTGCAAATGCTTTCGTTGGTGCTCAGTATGACAATGTTAAGATTCTTACTTCCTACGTAAGTGCGAACTCTGCAACAATGGGCGCACTTGTAACAAGTGGTGCTATTTCCGAAACACGTGAAATCTATGCAGGCGCTTGGCTTGTAACAGGTAGCGTACCCGCTCCCGAATTCAAGGGCTGGAACGATTTCGTAGAATTCGTAAAGGTAGTTTCTCTCTATGACCAGGCAATGGGCAACCCCGTTTTGAAGCTTGATGATGCTACATGGGGCGGCTTGCTTCAGATGTACTTCGGCGACCAGGAATGGGCACAGAACGGCGTAAGCGCTAACTTCCTTAACAGCTATGCAATGGCTGGTTACGTTTCCGCAAACGTATTCTGCCAGGGTCTTGCTCGTATGAACGGTAAGACACTCACTTGGGAAGATTTCATCGACGCTATGGAATCTGCTCCTATCAACGTTCCTATGGGACAGAGCGTAAACTATGCTAACGGTCAGCGCGTTGGTATCGACTCTCTCGCAGTTAACAAGTACACTGTAGCAAATGCAGCAGGTGAATTGTACCGCGACATCACAGATCTCAAGACACTTGAGGACGCTATTAAATAATTGAACTTTTAATTAAACTTCGGCTACTATTTTATAATAGTTAGTCACTAAATCAAGCGGTGAAGGGCTTCGGCCCTTCATCGCGAACTAACAAACAAATTTAACAATTCAATACATATAAAAACACTAACTTTGAAATCAATTCGCAAAAGCGATTAATTATAAATATAAATAAACCTGAAAAGGAGAAAAATTATGGCAAAATACGTATCAATCAATGAAGCTCTTGCTCTTGTAAAAGACGGTGACTATATTGTAACCGGTCTTGGCTCAGCAGAGGGCAGAGAATTTATGACAAATCTTCATACAATAGCGGATAAGGTTAAAAACGTTATGGTAAGTAACTGCCTTCCTATGGGTGCTTATGAGTTTATGGTAAATCCCGCTTATAAGGAGTCCTTTAGAACTGAGGGCTGGTTCTATACTCCCGTGCTTAGAAAGGCTCACGCAAACGGAAACATAAGCTTTATTTTCAACCACCTTCACCTTGCATCCTTTAAGCGTCTTTGCTACCGCAAGCCCGACGTTTACGTTGGTATCGCATCCATGCCCGACAAGCACGGCTACGTATCTCTTTCCTTGTCCAACACATACGAGATGGCTATGATAAGAGAGGCAAAGACAGTTATTCTTGAAATAAATCCCAACGCGCCCAGAACCTTTGGTGACGTTCAGCTCCATCTCAATGACGTAGACTACGTAGTTGAGGTTGATTATCCCATGCCCGAAATTGCTGATGCTGAGCCCAATGAAAAGGACCTCATTATCGGTAAGACAATCGCAGGCATGATCAACGACGGTGATTGCATTCAGCTCGGTATCGGTGGTATTCCCAATGCGGTTGCTGCAAGCCTTTACGGCAAAAAGAACCTTGGCGTTCACACAGAAATGCTTACAACAGGTATGGTTCAGCTTGCTAAGGCGGGCGTTATCAACGGTAAGTGCAAGCAGATCAACAATGGTAAGATGGTTGCTGCTTTCGCTATGGGTACAAAGGAGCTTTACGACTTTATCGACGACAACCCTGCGGTTGAAATCCTTGATGGCGGATATGTAAACGACCCTTACACCATTATGCAGAATGATAACCAGGTTTCTATAAACACCACTCTTGAGGTTGATATAACAGGTCAGTGCGCTTCCGAGTCTATTGGTTCTGTTCAGTTCTCGGGCACCGGTGGACAGTCTGACACCGCAGTAGGCGCGCAGAAGTCCAGAAATGGTAAGTCTATTATTGCTCTTTACTCTACCGCAATGGTTAAGGATCCCGCGACCGGCGAGAGAGTTGAAACCTCCAAGATCGTTTGTCAGCTTAAGGCAGGCGCTGCGGTTTCTCTTTCCAGAAATGACGTTGACTATCTCGTAACCGAGTACGGCTGCGTTGCTCTTCGCGGAACCTCTCTTGCTGAGCGTGCAAAGCGCATCATCTCGGTTGCTCACCCCAACTTTAGAG
>JAZRHW010000057.1:0-10522 GCA_045644965.1 Eubacteriales bacterium | reverse complement strand
CCTCTTTTGCAATCGAGCCATGCGTAATAATGATTGCATCAAGATCATTTGAATTGGTGTAGTTAGTGTTAATTGAAAGATTATCCGTATTTTCTTTATAAAACTCGTCAACAATCTCCTTACATTCCTCACCCTTATTGTATCTAACCGCGCAAGGTGTATGGGTTTCATTCATCTTTTGCAAAGCTAGTTTAAGAGTTTTATATGTAGCAGGTGTATAAAGTGTAACGTTTGGGACATGCGATAGCATAGCAACGTCATAAATACCGTGATGAGTCGGGCCATCAGCAGCATTGAGTCCAGCACGGTCAATGCAAAGCTTAACCGGGAGACCTTGAAGTGCCATATCGTGAATAATATTATCATATGAACGCTGAAGGAATGTTGAATATACTGCAAAATAGGGTTTAATACCCTGCGCAGCAAGACCACATGCAAATGTAAGAGCATGTTCCTCGGCAATTCCCACATCAAATATTCTATTGGGATATTTGTTTGCAAAATCTACAAGACCTGTTCCGTGGAGCATAGCCGCTGTTATTGCAACAACCTTTTCATCTTGTTGTGCAAGCTCAAGAATATATTTTCCAAATTCAGAAGAAAAGTTAGACTCTTGTTCCTTGGACGATTGAGGTGAAACGCCATGATATTTCGCAGGATTCTCCTCTGCCGGAGCATAACCCTTGCCTTTTACGGTTTTAACGTGAACAATTGCGCTCTTGTTATAGCGTTTAGCTATTTTAAGGGCATCCTCAACCTTTTTCTCGTTATTACCATCAACGGGGCCAACATAGAAAAGTCCCATATCCTCAAAGTAATTTGAGCCGTAGAAGAAATCTTTAATTCTCTTCTTTAGTCTTCTCAATATATTAAGAACGGGTTTACCAATGAAAGGTATATAAGAAATTACTTTTTTAAGGAATCCTTTGGTGTTTATGTAACTTGGATGCAATCGAAGATTAGTAAGAATCTTTGCAAATGCGCCGAGATTCTTTGAAATTGACATTTCATTTTCGTTAAGAACAATAACAAGCTTCAAATCTTGCTCAATATTGTTGAGTGCCTCGTGAATCATACCACCGGTAAAGGCTCCATCACCGAGTACTACTACGGTAGTAGCATCGCTTCCCTGCAATTTATCAGCAATAGCAAAGCCCAAGCCTGCTGAAAGTGACGTGGAGCTATGTCCTGCGCCAAAGCAATCGGACTCGCTCTCGCTTCTCTTCATAAATCCGCTTAGTCCGCCACCTTGACGAAGTGTATCAAAACGGTCTTTTCTACCGGTTATAATTTTGTGAACGTAACTTTGATGGCTAACGTCAAAAATTAAATGATCGCGCGGGATATCGAATACTCTATGTATAGCCAAGGTTAACTCTACTGCACCGAGATTTGACGCAAGATGTCCACCGTTTTGTGTAACCTTGTCTATCAAAAAATCGCGAATCTCAGCTGCGAGAGGTATTATTTCATCCTCCTGCAACAATTTAAGATCCGCAGGAGAATTTATTTTGTTCAGATATTTGTATTCTGCCATAATAATCTCCATTCAATATATATCTATACTATTATATCACTTTTTTATGATTTTTCAATACATAATATAAAAATTATTTTCTAAAACACATTGTAGTAATAATATATTTTGAAGAAAATATTCTTCATTTTTCAAGTTTTTTTAAGGTTCAAAGTATATTATAATATCGTAAAGATGGAGATTAATGCCTATTCTGGCATATCATACATTCAGTTAATTAAAATACATATAGAAGGTAGTAAAATCGATGAAAAAATTGGCACATTTTTTAGTTGAAAAAAGAGTGTTCTTATTTACATTGAGTATTATCCTTGCAATTGGATTTGCTTGTATGATACCCTTTGTAACGGTTAACACGGATAATACCAAGTATCTTGCAGCGGATTCTGAGATGCGAAAAGGTCTTGATATTATAAACAAGGAATTCCCTGCCGCTGAGCTTAAGGATTCCTTCCAAATTATGTTTCAGAATTTAACTGAAACTGAAAAAACAAAAATTTATGAGGAGCTTAAAAAATTCGAAGGAGTATCTTCCATCGATTATTCTCCCGATAGCTCTGAGTATAATACTAAAACCTATACTATGTTTTTAGTACACACCGATTATATTGGCGACCCCAATAAGGTTGGCAATATTATTACCAATATGAAAGAACATTTTGAGGATGATTATACCTTATATTCCTACTATTCAGGAGGATATATGGATGTTCTTGATACACTTCTTCCCATGGCATTAAGTATAATGCTCATTCTTTTGTTCTTGCTTTGTAGATCATATCTTGAACCTGCACTATTGCTTATCTCAATAGGTGTTGCGGTACTCATAAATATGGGATCAAACATCTTTTTTGAAAGTGTATCGGATATTACCTTCGGCATTGCAGCTGTAATGCAGCTTGTACTTTCAGTCGATTATTCAATTATGCTTCTCCACCGTTATCAGCAAGAATATGATTTGCTCGGTAGAAAGCATAAAAAGAAAGCCATGGCTCGCGCGATTGTAAATTCTCTTAGTTCTATTTGGAGCAGTGCCCTCACAACAGTTGTTGGACTTTTAGTTCTTCTCCTCATGTCATTCACAATCGGACGCGATATCGGACTGGTACTTGCAAAAGGTGTAGCATTGAGCTTTATCACAGTGTTTACAGTAATGCCCACTCTTATTGTTAAATTTAGCGACTTGTTATATAAAACAAACAAGGATTACATTAAGCAACAAAAGCTTTTGAGAGACGGAGGTGAAGAAAATGTTTGAGAAAATAGTTTCTTCTATCGGACGCTTCAGCTTTAAAAATCGAAAGCTTATCGCAGTTCTTGGTTTCATTCTTCTTGTTGCAGTTATTATACTTGAAGCACAAACAATAATTGAATACTCATATGCTGAGGAAAGCATTGTAACCGACATCTTCCCACAGGACGATATCATTGTTATTGTGTATAAAAATGAAGATGAAAAGAAGATGTCTTCAATTATCAATAACCTCAATAAGGATGAACACGTTACTTCAATTCAAGCATATGCCAATACACTTGGCATGGAAATGTCCGTTGATGATATTGTAGGAATGCTCGGTATTGATAGAGTATTTGTTAATACCCTGTTCTACTTATATGACAACGGATTTAAAACAACGGGAATGACCTTCGTTGATTTTGCAACATTCATTTCTTCCGAAAGTTTCTTAAATAATGAGCTTTTTGCTCCCATGATTGATGAAGCTTCTAAGGCTCAAATCGCTCAGCTTGGTGATCTTGTTAACGCTCTTACGAGCGGCAAAGCTTATACAGCAGAAGAAATCTCCGCTATGTTTGGTGTTGATCAACAAACAGTAGAGAGCGTATTCTATATCAAGCAATTACAAAATATTAACTTCAAGAATTTTGGCGGCACAATTTTCGGTACAATTGCAGGTGTGCTCGGCGTTGATTCACAAACTATTGAAAAGATATTTAATATCACCCCCGTTACATCCATGACAATGGAGTCTTTTGTGGGTGTTATCAGTGACCTTTCAGTAATTGCCGATAAATTTGTGGATAACGAGCAAGGCGCACAGCTCAATACTTTTCTTGATATCTATGATGCGGTTAAGACCAATAAAGAGCTCACTCCGGCCGATATAGTAGATCTCTTTGGAGATATGGCTAATACTGACATGTTCACTGAAGAAAACTTGACACTTCTTTATATAATGTCAAGAAGTAATACGGTGGATATGTCCAACAAAAAGATTGCACTTTATGATTTCTTTATGTTCTTATCCGAAGATATCATCACAAACGAGGCATTCTCCGCGTATTTTGACGAAGCAATGCTCGAGGAATTTGAGTCAGCAAAAACAATGATGACTGACGGTATTGCTCAGCTTGTTGGTCCGGAGCATTCAAGAATGATTGTTACTATTGATTACGTCCCTGAATCACCCGAGATGTATGAATTCTATGAAAATCTCACTGAATTGCTCGATAACAATTTATCTAATGACTACTATTTGGTGGGCAACTCAGCGATGTCCTATGAGGTTTCACAGACCTTTGATCAGGAATATCTCATTATTTCAATAGTAACCGCAGTATCAGTATTCTTGGTTGTATATATGTCATTCCGTAAATTTTCCGTATCCTTCCTACTCATATGCGTAATCGAGTGTGCAGTATTTGCAATGATGAGTGTAATGGCAGTTACAAACTCTCCAATGTTCTTCATAGCTCTTATTTTGGTACAGTGCATATTGATGGGATCAATGATCGACTACGCGATCCTCTTTACAACTTACTACCGCGAGGTTCGTAAGGAATATGTACTTGAAGAAGCCCTTCCCGTTGTTATGACACGTGCTACTTATGCAATTCTTACCTCATCCTTGATTCTCGTACTTGTAACATTCATTTGCGGATTCTTTATGAGTGGTACGGTAGCAGCAATTCTTCAAACTCTCAGCATTGGCGCTTTCTGCGCGATACTTTTAATACTCTTTGTTCTTCCCTCATACCTTGTATTGCTTGATAGATTTGTTATCAAAGAATCCAAGGAAATGTTGATGGAAATAGAAGAATAATTCCAAAAATTAAAGCCACTAAATCACGATTGTGATTTAGTGGCTATTTTTATTTATTATTCAGCGAGAGGCTTCATTGTTGGGAACAAGAGCACGTCACGGATAGAAGCGGAGTCTGTGAGAAGCATTACAAGACGGTCAACACCGAAGCCAAGACCACCAGTAGGTGCAAGTCCGTATTCAAGTGCAGTAACGTAATCGTAATCAACCTCAGCATTACAGTTGGGCTCATCCTTCTTCTTAGCAGCAACCTGCTTTTCAAAACGTTCCTTCTGATCAATAGGATCGTTAAGCTCACTAAATGCATTACCGAACTCGGTTGCATTAATAAAGTACTCAAATCTCTCAGTAAATGCAGGATCTTCAGGCTTACGCTTAGCAAGAGGGCTGTTTTCTACGGGATAATCGTAGATAAATGTGGGCTGAATGAGATGCTCTTCAACATATGCATCAAAGAATTCAACAAGTACTGTACCCTTTGTTGCATTAGCAGGAACTTCAACGTGATGCTCCTTAGCACAAGCGCGTGCATCCTCATCGGACTTCCAATCATAATAGTCAACGCCTGCATACTTCTTAACGGCTTCAACCATTGTGAGACGTTCCCACTTGGACATATCAATTTCCTTGCCCTGGTAAGTAATAAGAGTAGAACCGCAAACCTTCTCAGCAAGCATTTTGTTCATCTCTTCAACGAGATCCATCATACCCTTATAGTCGGTAAATGCCTGGTAAAGCTCGATAGATGTGAACTCGGGGTTATGTTTTGTATCCATACCTTCGTTTCTAAAGATACGACCAACTTCATATACCTTATCCATACCGCCAACTATAAGTCTCTTAAGATAAAGCTCAGTTTCAATACGAAGATACATATCCATATCAAGAGTATTGTGGTGTGTCTTGAATGGGCGAGCTGAAGCACCGATTTCAAGGGGAACGAGAATGGGTGTATCAACTTCAAGGAAGCCCTTGCCATCAAGGTACTCTCTAATATACTTAAGAATCAAGCTTCTCTTAACAAAGGTATCCTTAACCTCGGGATTCATAATAAGGTCAACGTATCTCTGTCTGTATCTGAGATCAGTATCTCTAAGACCGTGGAATTTTTCGGGAAGAGGAAGCAAGCTCTTTGCAAGAAGCTCAATTTCGTAAACGTGTACGGAAATTTCGCCGCGTCTTGTTCTAAATGCTTTACCGCTTACACCAACGATATCACCGATATCCCACTTTTTATACTGTTCAAAAGCTTCTTCACCAATATCATTGATACGGATATAGCACTGAATTCTTCCCTTACCGTCCATAACGTCGATAAAGTTTGCCTTACCCATATCACGACGACTCATAATACGACCAGCGATCTTAACGTCCTTGTCTTCGTATTCATCAAAACGATCTTTGATATCAACACTGTATGTGTCAAAATCATACTTTACCTTCTCAAAGGGATCGTTTCCGCTTTCCTTGAGTGCCGCAAGCTTATCACGTCTAATTTGAAGAATGGAATTTAACTCCTTTTCTTCATCAACTATAATATTTTCATTAATGTTGTTAACGTCTGTCATTTGAACCTCCGTTTAGATTACTTTCTGGAAACTTCAAGAACCTTCATAGTAATGGTTCCTGCGGGTGTAGTTACAAGCACCTCAGCACCTGCAGACTTACCCATGAGCGCGTGACCAATGGGAGATTGATCGGAGATCTTACCTGCAAAAGGATCAACCTCATTAGAACCTACGATATTGTATTCTACCTCTTCATCGAGATCAGTATCGAATACCTTAACTGTGGAACCAATACTTACAACGCTGGAGTCAATTTTAGTCTCGTCGATAATAAGAGCATTGTCAATGAGTGCTTGGAGCTCGAGAATTCTAGATTCGTTCTGCGCCTGTTCGTTTCTAGCTGCATCATACTCGGAGTTCTCGGAAAGGTCACCGAAAGAACGAGCTGTTGCAATTGCTTCTTTAATTTCTTCACGTTTTACTGTTTGGCGTTCCTTGAGTTCTGCCACGAGAGCTTCAAAGCCCTCTTTTGTATACAACATTTGTTTTGCTTTTGCCATAATTAAATCTCCAATCTATATAGTAAATAATTTTCTTAATCAATTAAAAGTGAAACAGCTTTTTGAAGCTGGTTATCAATATCCTCAGTGAGCTTGTAGAAGTGAGTTTCCGCTGCAATGCCCTCGAGTTCTACGTTATGATGGGGTTCAATACCAATACCATTATATCCAACGCCGGAGGGTGGAAAATAAAGCTTTGTGGTGAGTTTAAGGCCACCGTAGTAACCTTCTCCCTGAACACTAAGATCATAAATGCTTTGAACACTTCCCTTGCCGTAGGTTTTAGTACCTACAATTGTTGCAAGATTATGATCACGAAGAACTGATGTGAAGAGCTCTGCAGCACTTGCTGAATTTTCGTTTGCAAGAACAACGAATTCATAGCCACGGTACTTACCAATGTCATTCTTTGTAACATTGCAAGTTGCATAACCGCTACTTTGTGAATAAGTTACAATATCAGCCTTAGTTACCTGAGTCTTATCTGATGTGTCCTTAGTAGAAAGAATCACATCACCCTTGTTGAGCATTGTACTAACAACCGCTACAAGTGATGCAAGATCACCACCCGGGTTATTTCTTACGTCAAAAACGAATTTATTGCAACCTTCTAATATTAGCTGGTCCATACATTCTTTAAACTGAACGGGAGTTGTCATATCAAATTGACTAATCGAAATGATACCAACACTTGAATCTCTAATAGATTTCTTGCAGGTAACGGAGACCGTCTTAACTTTTGCTCTTGTTATGCTATAATCGGTAGATATACCGTCTCTCATTACTGTGAAATTAGCCTTTGTGCCCTCAGGACCTTTAAGATTTGCAACCGCATAATCCATTGTTTCATTTCCTGCAGCAATATTAACCTCTTCAGCAGTAAAGTTAGGATAAAGCGTCTTGATTTTTTCTTTATTAGTAGCCACTACATCAGAAAGTGCAATTTTCTTACCATCAACAGTTATGTGAGTAACTTTGTCACCTACCTGAAGTTGACCTTGCGCCGGAGAATCGGGCATAATTAACACAACTTCCATACAGTATTCAACATAATTGAAAATTACCTGAACACCTATTCCATAGAGGTCACCGTTATTTTCAGAAAACAACGCTTCAAGCTCCTCGGGTGTATAGAACATAGCGTACTTGTCACCAGTCGCCTCTACATATGCGCGAATAGCAGCAAGCATAGCTGTTTCATAATCTACATCAAAGATTGACATCTTCTTAAAGATCCAATCTACGAGTAAAAATGTGTCAGTATAATCAATGGGCTCACGAGTAGAGCCATCAGGATTGGGGACATCGTTATTATTGCTAGTAGTCTTGTTGTCCTCCCAGAAGATGCATGCAGTTAACGATACAGCCATAGCAACTAGCAAAAGTAGTGCTAATATTGATAATAATATCTTATTTTTCATATTATTCTCCCTTTCGTCATAATTTGCATTAATGGTATATTAATGGACTAAGCGAAACAGAACGCACTTCCGTTTCGCTTAAATTCATAGATACAGATTAATATTTTGCAGATATGGACTTGAGGTATTTTTGAACCATAAGAGCAACCTTGAATGTGATTGCATGCTCAAATTCTCTCAAATCAAGACCTGTAAGCTTGCGGATCTTTTCAAGTCTGTAAACCAAGGTGTTTCTATGTACGAAAAGCTTTCTGGATGTCTCAGAAACGTTAAGGTTGTTCTCAAAGAAACACTGAATTGTCATGAGTGTTTCCTTATCGAGAGAGTCAAGACTTCCCTTCTTGAAAACTTCCTGAAGGAACATTTCACACATTGTAGTAGGAAGCTGATAAATAAGTCTTCCTATACCAAGGTTTTCGTAGCTGATGATGTTCTTTTCGGTTTCGAATACCTTTCCAACATCAAGAGCCACCTGAGCTTCCTTATAAGCTCTAGCAAGATCCTTAATATTATCAACTACGGTAGAAATACCAATAGCTACTTTTGCATAATATTCGTTATTGAGAGTATTAACAATTCCAGTTGCCATCTTTTCGATTTCACGGCGTTCAGTACCGGGCTTAATATCCTTAACAAGAACAACATCCTGCTCGCCAATGCTGATAACATAGTCCTTAGTCTTGTCGGGGAACATATTTTGAAGCATTTCGTAAGGCATCATTTCAGTTCTACCGTAGAACTTAACAAGGAATACGATACGAACTTCTTCAGTGTTGAAATGGAGCTCCTTGCTCTTGATATAGATGTCACTGGGAAGGATATTATCAAGAATGATATTTTTGATAAAGGATCCCTTATCATATTTTTCATCATAAAGATTCTTGATATTTGCAAAGGACACAACAAGTATCTTGGCAATTTTCTCCGCCATTTTATCTTCGCCTTCAACGAAAACATAATACTCGGACTTAGTTCCTGCAGTAATAGGACTATATGTATTGCCAAGCAAAGTGAATGCCTTATTAGAATAAGAAATCTCTTCTTGAACTCCCTGTCTAACTTCGCCAATCTTAGTAAGTTCAGAGCAAGCAACTACAACACCGTTCTCGTCAACTACACCAATAACGCGGTCAACGGCATCTCTCATTTGATGCACTACACCCTGAAATAATCTGTTAGCCATAAAAATAACCTCTCATTCGTTAGTTATAATGTTTTGTACATACTATACTATATCATACTACATTTTTTGTTATTTTTCAATAGGTATTTTGATATTTTCTCTAAATTTTTTCAATTTTTTTGTGCTTTTTGAGCAATAAGACACTACAAATTACATTTTATGTCAATTCGAATTCATACACAAGGCAAGAGAGTGCAGTTATAGCGGCAGTTTCGGCGCGAAGAATTCGTTTTCCAAGTCCAATCATGCTGAATCCTGCGTCCTTACACTTCTCTGCTTCAAGAGGAGAAAAACCACCTTCGCTTCCTATAATAATAGCAATATCATCTATCTTATATTCACTTCTCGCTTTTCTACAAACAGTTCCAAGCGGTAATGTGCCCTCACCCTCATAGCAAAATAGTACAAGATTTGATTTGATCGCATCATTAATCATATCTTGAAAACTAATAGTTGAGTTTACTTTTGGGATGATACTTCTGCCGCACTGCTTGGCAGCTTCAAGCGCTATTTTATTTCTACGTTCAGTTTTACGTTCTTCGGCATCAGCCTTCACTTTAACCACACATCTCTCGCTTTCAAAAGGAGTGATATCAAAGACACCGCACTCAACCGATTTTTGAATGATAAAATCGAGTTTTTCTCCTTTTGGGAGCGCAGAAAACAGATGTACGCGAACAGGCATTTCAGCATCAGCGACTTTGCTGCTAATTATACGCGCAACAACTGTAGCAGGATTGAATTGTTCTAAAAGGCAATCATAATCCATACCTTCGCCATCAGATACAACAATTTTTTCACCTGCAGCCATGCGAAGCGAGCGAGAGATATGATGAGCATCTTCACCGGTTATATTAATAAATTCTCCATCTATTTGATTCTTAGTAACAAAAAATTTTGGCATAATTTCTCCTAATTATTATAATACATACATTATACATTAATTGATGATATTTGTCAAAGGTTTTTGAAAAAAAGAAAGGCACAGAAATTTCTGTGCCTTATATATTTTAAGTTAGCTTGATTATTCTGCCTTAAAAATTTCGGATGCGCTGGATGCAAGTCCTGCAAGACCCTGAATTTCGGAAGGAATAATGATCTTAGTTGCCTGACCATCAGCTGCCTTCTGGAATGCTTCAAGACTCTTGATAGTAAGAACTGCCTGTGAGGGTTCGGATGCGTTAACCATCTTGATACCTTCAGCGGTAGCCTGTTGTACCTGAAGAATAGCCTCAGCTTCACCTTCAGCTT
>JAZRHW010000056.1:0-6271 GCA_045644965.1 Eubacteriales bacterium | reverse complement strand
CTTTACAATCACAAATTCTTTGGCAGGTCTATTGGGCTGCAAAAAAGAAGGATATGTTATAAACGAAATAGCTAGCATATATGGCTATGTACTGGCAATCTTATGCTTTTGCTCATTGATATTGCTATTTCTACTCACGGTTTTTGCGAAATGTTCATCACCAATATCATAGGGATAGGAATATGAAAGAATATTTATCATCAATTATAATAATCTCGATAGCTATATGTATTTTTGAGCTTCTTGCTCCAAATAATGAAAATTTTATCAAATATATTAGGCTCATAGGGGCACTTTGTATTATTTGCGTGATCATATCTCCCCTTAACCTAATTCAAGAGAATCTTGCTAACAATTTTCATGATGATCTAAAAGACAAATTAACGGAAAACTCCAAGGAAGATCTTGGAGATGAATACACAAATATACTGAATGAGTACTTATATAATCATTCAATAGATGCCTACAACAATCAAATTAAAGAATTGTTGGCAAATAATTTTAATATTCCAAACAACGAGTGTGAAGTGAATACATATACGAATTTTACAAATGAAAAGCTCACGATTACTGAAATTCAAATATTATTGCGGGGCAATTCAATCTTCAAAAATCCTTACGAGATTGAGGAGTACATAACCAAAATTTGCGGAGTAAAATGCAAGGTCTTAATAAAGTAAAGGTGGGGGTATAATGCAAACAAAAAACAAAAGTGTATCTAAAATCCAAAACAAAAAGCTCTTTATAATCATAGTTCTAATTGTTATAGGTATTATTTTACTAATCATACCTAATTCGGGAGGGAATTCAAATCAAAATAATCTAAATCCCGATTTGCGACTCGAGGAATATGCTACAAGGGTCGAGGATAAGATTGCGGATCTTTGCAGCTCGGTTAGAGGTGTTGGCAACGTAAAGGTGACCGTGTATTTCGATAGCGGTTTTGAAACGGTGTATGCTTACAATGAAGAAAGCAAAACTACATCCAGCGGATATAATTCGGAGAAAAAATACGTTACCATCGGTAGTGGGAACGGTGAAAGCATGGTTTGTTTGGTGGAGAGAATGCCTAAGATAAAAGGTGTTGCTATTGTTTGTCGGGGAGGTGGGAATCCATATACCGCCCAACAATTAATATCCTTAATCTCGTCGGCCTACGGAATTCCAACAAATAATATCTTCGTCGCTGAAGGTAAAAATTGAAATTTAGTTCTAAAAGCATTTAAACGATAATATACATATACTGTACTTTATACGTACTTAAAAACGATAACGGAGGAAATTATATGAACACTGAAGAAAACTTTGAACTCATTGAAGTTGAGGAAGAGAGCATGATGGATAAAATCCGCGGCTTTTTTGAACGTCTCGGAAAGAGAAATTTGATTATCATTGGTGCGGTGCTGCTTGTTGGTGTTGCCATTTGTCTGAATTGGGTATTATTCGCCAATGCGGATGACGGTGGCTATGACTACAATGACGGTGCAGGACAGTCCGGTAATCAGGTTGAAGACAATACTACAAGCGAAGTTCTTGCATATTTTGCGTCTACACAAGTAAGCCGTGACAGAGCAAGAGACGAAGCGCTCGCTGTACTTCAAAACGTTGTTGACTCATCCGAAGCTGAAAGTGCTGAAAAGACACAGGCACTTGAGGATATTGCTACCATCGCTGCAAATATTGAAGCAGAAGCAAATATTGAGGCTATGGTAATGGCTAAGGGATTTGAACAGTGCGTTGCAATCATTAATGACGGCATGTGTACAGTTGTTGTTATGACCGAAGGATTGCTTCCTAATCAAATTTCACAAATCAATGAGATCGTGTATGAACAAACAGGAATTAAGCCTGTTAATATCAAATACATAGAAAAGAACTAAACCTAAAGCACCGACAAACGTCGGTGCTTTAATAATATGGGAGAGAATATGGATATCATTTCAACTACCGAATTAAGAAGAAAAGAAATAATCAATCTATGTGATGGATCGAGATTGGGTTTCGCTTGTGATTTTGAATTTGATAGGTGCAGCGCACAAATTACCGGATTAATATTGGAACAACAAACAGGATTTTTAGGCCTATGTGCAGGGGAGAGGGTAATAATCCCTTGGTGCAAAATACAATGTATAGGTGAAGATACCATCCTCGTCAATTTCACATCTCACGAACTAAACTCATTTTGCAAGAAAAAGAAGAAAAAGCTCTTTGAATTTGATTGATAATTGTTAACAATTTGTAAACTTTTCTAATTGACCTTGAATAAAAATATTATATATGTTATAATCTCTTGTAATTGTGCGTAAAGCGCAATACAAATACAAAAATACACACACAGGAGCACGAAACAATGCCGGTGTCGCATATATGCGATTGCGATTGTTGGCTTTGCTGTGGTGGAAAAAAACCGAAGGAGGACATGAAACATGTCAATTATTTCAATTAAGCAGCTTCTCGAAGCTGGCGTCCATTTTGGACATCACACAAGAAGATGGAACCCCAAGATGAGTGAGTACATCTTCACAGAAAGAAACGGTATCTACATCATCGACCTTCAGAAAACTGTTAAGAAGTTTGAAGAAGCTTACATGTTTGTACGTGATATCGCAGCTGAAGGCGGAAACATTCTTTTCGTTGGTACAAAGAAGCAGGCAACTGATGCTATCAAAGAAGAAGCAACACGTTGCGGTATGTACTACGTAAACGTTCGTTGGCCCGGTGGTATGCTCACAAACCACAAGACAATTAAGAAATCCATCGCTCGTCTCAATGCTCTTACAAAGATGCAGGAAGACGGCACATTCGATCTCCTTCCTAAGAAAGAAGTTGCTATGAAGCAGAAAGAGATCTTCGACCTTGAAAAGAGCTACGGCGGTATCAAGAATATGGATACACTTCCTTCCGCTATTTTCATCGTTGACCCCAAGAAGGAAAGAAATGCAGTTCTTGAAGCAAAGAAGCTCGGTATTCCGGTAGTTGCTATCGTTGACACAAACTGTGATCCTGACGATGCTGATTACGTAATTCCCGGTAACGACGACGCTATCCGCGCTATTAAGCTTATCTCCTCTGTAATTGCTGACGCAGTTATCGAAGGTAGACAGGGCGAGCAGACAGTTGAAGAAACAACTGAAACAGCAGTAGAAGCTGCAGAATAATTCTAAAAATAAGTGAGGATAAAATAATGGCTACAATTACAGGAAAAGACGTTGCGGCTTTGCGTGCAAAGACCGGACTTGGTATGATGGACTGCAAGAAGGCACTCGTTGAAGCAGAAGGCGACATCGAGAAGGCAGTTAAGCTCCTTCGTGAGAAGGGCCTTGCTACTGCAGCAAAGAAGGAAAGCAGAATCGCGGCTGAGGGTATCGTTGATATCATGACAGTTGGTAACGTTACAGGTATGGTTGAGGTTAACTCCGAAACTGACTTCGTTGCTAAGAACGATACATTCAAGGAATTCGTTAAGGGTCTCCTTAGAACAGTTATCGCTAACAAGCCCGCTGATCTTGACGCTCTTCTTAACACAAAGTTTGACGGTACAGAAACACTCGTTAAGGATTCTCTCGTTGAAAAGATCGCTATGATCGGTGAGAAGCTTGACATCCGTCGTTTCGTAATCGTAGAGGGCACAACAAGCACATATATTCACGGTCTTGGTTCTATCGGCGTAATCGTATCCTTCGATGCTGATGACGCAGCAGTTAACCACCCCGGTTTCGCTGAGTTCGCTAAGAACATCGCTCTTCAGGTTGGTGCATATCCCGTTGCATACCTTAACAAGGAATCCGTTCCCGCTTCCGTAATCGAAGAAGAAAAGGCAATCCTTATGGCTCAGATCGCTAATGACCCCGTTAACTCCAAGAAGCCCGCTCAGATCATTGAGAAGATGGTTCTCGGACGTATCGGTAAGTTCTACGACAACAACTGCTTGCTTGAGCAGGCTTACGTTAAGGAAGACTCTATGAAGGTTTGCAAGTACGTTGAGCAGTCCGCTAAGGAATTTGGTGGTAACATCACAGTAACAGGTTACTGCCGTTTCGAAAAGGGCGAGGGCATTCAGAAGAGAGAAGAAAACTTCGCTGAAGAGATCGCTAAGCTTACAAACAAATAATTAAATCCTAAAAATAACCCTGTGGTTTAGACCACAGGGTTTATTTTTTTATTTTGTAAATGCTTTTTCGTAAGCCGATTTAGCACCCATAATTACATTACCAAGTCCGCCAGCATTTTCGCTTTGCTGACCTACAAATATAAGGTTCTTAACAGGAGTGATATGCGTAGGATTTTGTTGATTCCAAATAGGAACAACTCCACCAAATGAGCACTTGCTCATATGAGTATATTCGCGATAATCCACCGCTGTCATAATCTTCATAGTAGTTATATGCTTCGAAAGCTCGGGGATTTGCTTTTCAGCAAGAGAGATAAGAGTTTTAGCATATTCTTCCTTCTTGCTTTCCCAATCGCCATCCTTTAGTGTATCGGGAGCTACCGTGTAGATGGTCAAGCAATGCTTGCCTTCGGGAGCAAATTCAGGAGCATGGTGTGAGGGAACAAAGAGAAGATAACCGTCATAACCCTCGTGATAAACACCCGTTCTAAGCTTAACTGTTGCTTCATGGAGATCATACATTCCGTAACAGTAAGAAAGGGCAGAGCGCATATACTGCATAGGGTCAATATCAACACCAAGGTGAAGCATAAATACCGCTTCCATAGGTCTAAATGTGTTTAGAATATTAAGGTAATTTTCATCGAGATGTTCCGCGCCTACAGTATTGAAGAAGAAATCTCTACCGCCACCGCAACCGACTACCATATCAGCTTCGATTACGTCGCCATTTTCAAGTTTAATACCCTTAACAACCTTATCCTCAACTATAACCTTATCAACAATTGTATTATAATTGATTTGTCCACCGTGTGAAGTTATGTAGTCAGCCAAGGATTCGGGAATCTTTTGGCAACCACCCTGAACGTAGCAAAAGGCGGGATAATACTTTTTGCCGTTTTTATAGAGAGGAATTCTCTTATCAAAAGCTGTCTCGAAATTAGTAAATACAACTGCAAGACCTTGAGCTTCGGATGGATCAGCGCAAAAATCAGCTAAAATTCCGGTATAGAGAGTTCTTATTTTTTCACTCTTAAAGAAATGCTTTGTTAACTCATCCGCATTCATATTAACATATTTCTTGATCTTCATAAATGCAAGAGCAAGTTTTATCATGTTTATTGCAGTTTGCGGAAGAGTAGAAAGATATCTGAGATGCATAACATCATCATAGAACTTGTAATATCTATCAATGTTATCTTTCTCCTCGGGAAAAAGCTCTTTTAGTCTTTCACGGCGCCAATATGGACCACTATATTCCTTGGGCGTTACCATATCATAGTCGGGCATAATAATATCTCTATCCGCACGAACTGTAGGAAGAGTAATTCCAAGATCTTTTAAGAACTCATATATCGGCTCTTCTTCGAGCATGTCTCCAATGAGAAGAGGGCCTTGCTCAAATTTATATCCTTCGTGTTCCAATAGTGCTACAACACCACCGGGAACACTGTTTTTTTCGTATATATGTACTTCATGCCCATTCTTAGCGGCAATAGAACCAAATGTAAGTCCACCAAGACCTGCACCAATAATTACTATTTTCATTATTTATTTACTTCCTTATCCTGTTTTCTTCTTTCTTCAAGCTGACGAATTACCTCAGCATGTGATTCTCTTGTGATAGGATACTTCAAGAGAAGGGGAACACAAATAAGAAGGAAGATAGCGGGAATTAATGCAAACATAACTCTTATTGAAAAGAGAGCTGAGTCGGGCTGAGTTATTTCACTTGCGGGTCTATCCAAGGTAGGCTCGATATATTTACCAAGCTCAAGTCCCCAACCACACATAGCAGTTGCAAGAGCACCGGTAACCTTGGTAGCAGTCGCTTGCATCCCGTAGTAAACACCTTCACGGCGCTCACCGGTCAAAAGCTCGTCATATTCAATAACGTCAGGAATCATGGAGTGAGGACATACCCACTGAGCGGAGAAGCCCATACCTGCAATAGCAGCAAGAAGGAAGATCCAGTTGCTGGGGCCTTGAGGAATAAAGAATACAACAATCAAAGCCGCGGATGCTATTGTAAGGCCAAGAGCATATGTTTTTGCCTTACCAATCTTATTAGAAATAATGCCACAGGGTACAAGGAATAAAGCAAGAACACCAAGCATCGAGAGCATGATGAGCAATGAAGATGGGTTCATATCAAGCTGG
>JAZRHW010000055.1:0-2180 GCA_045644965.1 Eubacteriales bacterium | reverse complement strand
GATAATTTATCGGATGGAGCGGGCAAGCCCCTCAAGGTAATCTTGCTACTTGGTCAAAGCAATGCTTCCGGCTGCTCGGCAGGTCTTTATTTGAAAGAAAATATAGGTGAAGCAGCTTATGAAAAGTATGAAAACGGCTTTGACAACGTGCTTATCAATTACTGCATTGACAACCACAACTCCACAAGCGAAGGCGAGTTTGTGAAGGTAGATATGACCTGCGGTGCATACGGGGGAGCTTTTGGCCCGGAGGTCGGAATGGCCGAGGTTCTTTCCGCTGCCTTTCCCAATGAGCAAATCGTGATCCTCAAATACACGATGTCGGGTTATACGCTTAATTATCACTGGCTCTTAAAGTACGAGCGAGGAGACATTTATGAGGCATTTTTGGAATTTGTAAATACATATATGGGTTATCTTTCCGACAAAAATTATGATGCGAGAATCGGCGCTGTTTGTTGGATGCAGGGCGAGAGCGATACCACGGAATTCAAGGCGTCAAGATACTATGATAATCAGGTCAAATTTGCACAATATTTGAGGGAGGATCTCGCGCAGTATGCCGAGGAAGGCGGCATTTACTTTATTGATGCAGGCATTTCAAACAGTCCGTACTGCGAGCCTGCATATTCCGAGGTGAACGATGCGAAGAAGCGTTTTTCCGAGCTTTCGAACTTAAATATGTATTTTTCAACGATTGATCTTGGATTCACTATACATAAGGAGCCTGCAGGAGACCCTGACTGGGGACATTACGATTCTCTTTCCGAGCTTGAGCTTGGTAGGGAATTTGGTAAAAGGATAGTTGATATTTACTTGAAAAAGTAGAAAATTTTATTGACAACAGCTCACTATTTTGATATAATAAACTCAACTTGGAGTTGATTTTGAGAGGTGATGAAAATATGAGAACACAGGGCGAAAGAATTAAAAAGCTTAGAAAGAGTAAGGGTGTAACCCAGCGCGAGCTTGCCGAGCGACTTGGTATTTCCGAGCAGGCGGTATCAAAATGGGAGAAAAATCTCTCCAACCCTTCTACTAAAAATCTTTTGCAAATTGCCAAGACTTTTGGTGTTTCCATAACTTATTTTTATCAAAGTGAAGAATCACAAAGCAAAAAAATCGTTCGCGGTAGCGGTATGGCATCACTTCGCGAGCTTTACAAAATAGGACGCGGTCCGTCGAGCTCTCACACCATAGGCCCCGAGCGCGCGTGCTTGCGCTTTAAGGCGGAGAACCCTGCCGAGAGCTATCGCGCAGTGCTTTACGGATCCCTCTCAAAAACAGGCAAGGGACACGGCACGGATTACGTTATCAAGGAGACATTTTTGCCCCAAATATGCGAGGTGGAATTTGACTTTGATACCGAGTGCACAGTGCATCCCAACACAATGGATTTAATTGCCATAAGCGGCACAAAAGACATCGCAAAACAACGTTTTTACAGTGTTGGTGGGGGAAGTATCGTTGCTGAGGGTGAAACTCTCGCGCAAAGTGAGATGATTTACCCACTCGACACCTTCAAGGATATTGCTGATTACTGCCGCAAACGTGGTATTAGAATTTGGGAATATGCTTTTGAAATTGAGGGCGAGGGCTTTTATGCTCATATGGAAAGCATATGGAAAGCTATGCGCGAATCTATGAGCGCAGGAATTGAAGATGAGGGAATACTCCCCGGTGGTCTCGGTGTTCACAAAAAGGCAAAGCAACTTTATAACTCGTATAAGGAAGGCGAAAACCGTGAAACGCGTGAGGATCGCCTTGTTTGCGCGCTCGCTTTTGCGGTGGGCGAACAAAATGCGGGGGGTCAAAGAATCGTTACTGCGCCCACCTGTGGTGCGGCAGGTGTTTTGCCTGCGGTAATGCTCTATCACAAGCACAAAAGACAAGCCACCGACGACGATATTATTAAGGCACTCACAACCGCGGGTGTAATAGGCAATCTTATAAAACACAATGCATCAATTTCAGGCGCTGAATGCGGTTGTCAAGCGGAGATCGGAAGCGCGTGCTCAATGGCGGCAGCTGCTCTTGCAGAGCTTTACGGAATGGATATTGACAAGATAGAATATGCGGCAGAGATTGCTCTCGAGCATCATCTCGGACTAACCTGCGACCCTATTTGCGGTCTTGTTCAAATCCCCTGCATTGAGAGAAATGCAGTTGCGGCGATGCGT
>JAZRHW010000054.1:0-6041 GCA_045644965.1 Eubacteriales bacterium | reverse complement strand
CTGCACCCGCGACCTTTGCAATTTCATCAAAAACGCCAATAGCGGTAAGAAAAATTGCTACAAAAACCAAACTTACCGCAGCGAGCAAGCCCGCATCATCCTTTGAAAATCCAAAAATGAGATGGTAAATGTCGTTTAAACCCTGCCCTATTGCACATATGAGTCCACCAATGCAAAATGCATTGAAACAGTTTCTGCCTATCGGAGAGCGAGGCGCGTGCGCTTCGGCATATTTTTTGTAAGTTTGCTTATCCAAATTCATAAAATCACATCCTTCCAAAATTTATTTTTACCAAAAATACAAAAAAATATTATAAAACTATTTACTTTCCATAGAAAAAATAGTATAATAAGGTGTAATTATTTAAAAATTCGTTTTTAGGAGGATATATAAATGTCAAAATGGAGAGACATTCGCCGCGGAATGAGAAAAATTGCAAGCAAAGCAGTTTCTAAGACAGGCGACCTTACAGATACAGCTTCCCTTCACGTTAAGCTCGCACGCAAAGAGGCGCTCCTCACCGATCTCTATGAGCAATTCGGAAGAGTTGCTTACCAAAAGCTCAAGTCAGGTGCTGACGTTGATCACAAGGTAACAATACTTATTGAAAAGATTGACATAGTTCGTGCGGAAATCTATGCAATAACTAAGGCTATTGAGGAAAAAAAGATCCTCAAGGAAATGGAAAGAACTCCTGCGCAGGATATCGAAGAGATTATCGAAGAGGCTGAAAAGGCACAAAAGGAAAATTGATCAAATTATATAAAAATTCCACCGATCACTCGGTGGAATTTTTTATTTATTTGGATTAATCAAATCTTAGCATCCCAAAGTCCGCAGAAAGAGTCAATGGGGTCATTTCCCTTGAATGCCTCGGGGCCTTCAAGGAGCGCATTTACAAGCGCATCCATTGTTCCCGGTTTGGAGTCGTAAGCATTGATATAAGTTCTAAGCTGGGGCATATCCGCAAGCATTGTGGGCGCATTTACGCTGATTCCGACAACGGGAAGCTCGAATACGTACCACGGAATTTCACCGCCGCCCTTGGAGAAACCAAAGGTGGGACGGCCATTCATAACGTCACAAAGAGTGATGATAAGATCCTGTCCTGCAACGAAATCGTCGATGGCATTTTTGCCTGCGAAATATATGTTGATATTGGGCTTTTCACCACGAGCGATTTGCTTTTGCATTTGATCCATGGGGCTCTCATAAATGAATGCCTCAAATCCCTTTTCTATAAGACGATCACGAAGATCCTCAGCAGGATTCTTGCCTGCGCCCATACCCATAGCTATTTTTGCAAGAGCTTCAAAGGGAGAAGGAGCGCCCTTAATATGAACGATCATAATTTTCTTATACTTTTCGGGAGTGATGGGAAGAACGCCCTCATCCTTATATTTAACAAGTGTAAGTGCATCCTTGGATATAGCTGAGGAGATCTCGCTATACTCGGGTTTTCCGAGCAATCCCTCAAGATTCTTGTGAGTAGAAAGCTCTTCTCTGCTCTTCTTGTTAAGTCCCATATGAGCCTTAAGTCCGAGAATGCGAGTAAGTGCCTCAGTCATTCTCTCCTCGGAGATAATGCCGTTTTTGTAAGCATTAAGCATGGTTGCAAAATCCTCATCGGGATCGTTAAAGAAGAGGAACATATCGCAGCCTGCATTGATGGATGCGGGAAGCATCTCGCGGCGAGTCATTCTATCAGTCATACCCACCATATGAGAAGCGTCTGTTACAACCATACCGTTAAAGCCAAGCTTTTCACGGAGGAGACCTGTCATAATTTCGGGGCAAAGAGTTGCGGGAAGCATCTCATCGTCGGAAATACCGGGTTTAACTGCTCTCATATATTCGGGCATCATAATATGACCACCCATAATAGCATCAAGATCAGCGTCAATAAGTGTTTTGTAAACGTGACCGTAAGTTTCCATCCACTTTTCTTCTGTGAAATCGTTGATATTATTTGAAACGTGAGCATCACGGAAATCAATACCGTTACCGGGGAAATGCTTAGCGGCACAAGCGAATCCGTCCACTGTATGAGCACCCTCAAGGTATGCCTTGCTCATAGAAGCAACTCTCTTGGGGTCAGTTCCGAATGCACGTGAAACGATCTCGGTATTGAGCCAGTTGTAGTGAATGTCAGCAACGGGAGCGAATGCCATATTGCATCCAATCGCAGATGCCTCTTCATTTGAGCATCTTCCGAGCTCATATGCGTATTTATCGTTCCCTGTAGCAGCAATTTTGATACCGTTACCAATGAACGTACCGTTAGCACAGCTACCGTTACCGCCCGCCTCAGTGTTACAAGCGATAATGAGGGGGAGCTTGGAATATTTTTGAAGTGTTGCATTGTGTTGTGCAATCATGTGGCCGGGAACGTTGTTGTAACGGATACCGCCAACGTGATACTTTTCAACAAGATTTTTGAGATATTGCTCATCAAGTCCCATTGTGAGCTGGAAGAAGAGCTGACCAACCTTTTCTTCATCAGTCATGCCCGCAATTGTGTCCTCTACCCATTTAATATCCTCGTCGGAAAGATAATAGGGCTTGGCTTTAAGATTTACCATTGTAAATTCTCCTTTTTCTATTTATTTATTCTCCAAGATTTTTTAAAAACTGTTTTCTCTTTGCTGATTGGTATGGACCCGCATAGCTTCCGTCGATCAATTTTTCAAATCCAACGTCCATAAACTCCTGCCAGCTTTCCTTCTCGTGCTTTACGAGAATGGGATAGTAATACACACCGTTTTTCTCCGCCGCCTGCATATCTCCAAGCGCGTCGCCGCACATTACTACCTTGCCCATATCGTAGCCCTTTTTGAGAAGCTCCGAAATGCAAAATGCTTTTGTACCAACGTTTTGAGCCATAACTATGTCCACATGCTCAAGAAGGTGGTGCTTTTCCCATTCCTCAAGAACCGCCTCAAGATTTGCACTGGAAACGATTGCCACATCAGCTCTCTCGTGTGCGAATGCAAGTGCCTCTCTGGCGAGCTCGAACGGGCGCTTCTCCTCGTCGGGAAGAGCCGTTATTTTTTTGTTCACCGCAACACTCCAAGCCAGGGCTTTTTTGAATATTACAGTGTCCTTATTTGCATCAATTTCGCGCTGAACCGCCGCGTTCGAAAGCTCGGAGCTTATTTCTACCCAAGCAGCGAATTCCTCAATGCCTTCAATTTTAGTATATTTTCTATCGATTTCTTCAAGCGCAACAGCAAGTCCCTTGAAGCGATTTATGCCACGTGTAATGGTGTAGAGATTAACCTCGTTCCATCTTTCAAGGATCTCCTCACGCCATTCATCAAGCTCCCACTCGTCGACCATGCAGGGTCCGAAACAAAGAATGTGCTTGATATCCATAGTGTCCATAGCGCATCCGTCGCTATCAACGCATACGAGAAAATCTTTTTGTTTTTTGAAATTTTCCAATGTCATAAAACCATTTTCCCCCATAATAATGTTATTATATAATATATATTATACACAAAAAACCACTTTTTTCAAGTGGTTTTTGTAATTCAAGGTTATTTTATTTATATTTAACAAATCTACGATAAAAATTTTATGAATTCTCTCTTAAGAAATTCAAGTTCCGTCGGCTCGTAATAAAAATGCGTGGATTTATCGAGTATTTCAACTCGTATTTTCGATTCCCTTTTAAGTATTTTTATTGACTTTGGCGACACCAATTCGTCGAGCATGGACTGGTAGGCTGTACACGGAGTTTCAAGTTTGGCAAGTTTTTTGCGAACTTCTCTTATCTTTTTGAAGAGGTCAAGAAATCTCGGTATCCAACCAAGATATTCAAACAAATTCTTGCTGTCAACGCAACCGTAGCACTCTCTTAGTGTTAAAGTAATGATGTCGTCATCCTTGATTTTTTTCGTGTAAATCTTGAGCGCCATAGGGATCATTCGGAGTCTAAATCCAACCTTTATTGGAATGGAGATGCAAAATAGACGTTTAACTCGCGGCTCTTTCATTGCCTGTTCGATAGCAAAAAGTGTCCCCATTGAATGTCCAACTATGTATACTTCCTCATGCGTTAAAAGCAATTCATCAATGGCTCTTTGAACACTTTCTTCCCACTTTTGCATAGAAGATTTTGAAAAATCGTTCACACTTGCGCAGTGCCCTGCCGTTACCATTGCGTACACGGAATATTCCTCAGGAATCAAAGGAATAAGTTCGCGAAAATGATTTGGTGTACCCAAAATTCCGTGGATACAAAGCACAGCAACTCTTGCGCCGTCAACAATTCTCTTATACTCAACGTGCTTGTTTTGCATAAAAATCACCTCTTTTTATTACTATACCACATTTTGGGCAAAAATACAACAAAAAAATAGGACACCGCAGTGTCCTATTTTCTATTGCAAAAATCTTGACAAAAATGCCTTTGCTCTTTCCGTTTTTGGAGAAGCAAAAAATTCCTTGGGATTTCCCTCTTCGCAAATAACACCTTCGTCAATAAATATTACTCTATCGCTTACGTCGCGAGCAAATGCCATTTCGTGAGTAACAACTATCATAGTAAGTCCCTCGCCCGCGAGCTCGCGCATAACGTCGAGAACCTCACCAACCATTTCGGGGTCAAGAGCCGAGGTTGGCTCGTCAAAAAGTATAACTTCGGGATTCATAGAAAGCGCACGCGCAATCGCAACTCTTTGTTTCATACCGCCCGAGAGCTGTGCAGGACGAGCATTAATATACTCCGCCATACCTACCTTTTTAAGATATTTAAGTGCGTTTGCCTTTGCCTCTTCCTTGCTTCTTTTAAGCACTACGGTTTGAGGGCGAACACAGTTATCAAGCACTGTCATGTTATTAAAGAGATTAAACTGCTGGAATACCATAACTATCTTTGAACGGTAGTCATTTATATCGATATCACCGCCCGTAACGCTCTTACCATAGAAGCAAATATCGCCACTCGTTACGTCCTCAAGAAGATTGATGCAACGAAGCATTGTACTTTTTCCAGAGCCGGACGAACCAATAACGGAAACTACCTCGTTCTTTTTAATTTCAAGGTCAATTCCCTTTAGGATCTCACGGTTGTCAAAGCTCTTTTTCAAATTTTTAAGTGAAATAACGCTTTCCATCATCCAAACACCTTCTCTTCCTTCTTAACGTGTATTTCCGCATTCGGATCGGACTGTGATCCGCATATAGTATACGAGTCACTTCCTGCAAGTTTCTTTTCTACAAGGCGCAAGATTCTTGTAACACTGAAAGTCATAATGAAGTAAATTACACAAATAATCAAATATGTCTCAAAAATGTTCCACGTCATCATTTGGATCTTGTTAGCCATGAAGTAAAGCTCCATTACACCGATAACGTTAAGAACGGAGGTATCCTTAATGTTGATAACGAACTCGTTAGAAACCGAAGGCAAAATATTTCTCATAACCTGTGGAATTATAACATTTATCATTGCCTGAGTGTGAGTCATACCCACGCTGTACGCGCCCTCAAACTGACCCTTGTCAACGGAGATAATACCACCGCGAACGATCTCGGTCATATAGGCGCCCGTGTTGATGGAAACAATGAAAATTCCCGCAGGAATAAGTGGGAGAGTTTCACCACCATTCATAAATGCATATCCCCAGAAAATCACCATGGATTGCACCATCATGGGCGTTCCGCGGAATATCTCAACATAGCATGAAATAATGAAATTCATGAGCTTTTGTAAAAATCTCACACCGCCCCTTTTTGAGAGAGGAACCGTCTTTACAATACCCGTGATGAGACCTATCAAAAGGCCCAATATCGTACCCGTTAGAGCAATGAGCATAGTGTATCCCAAGCCCTCAAGGAGATAGGGATAATATTTAGTTAAAATATCTAATACGTTTTGAAAAAATTCCATTTTTTATCTAACTTTCTTATAAATAATTACCAAATTTGAGTTGTAGTAGCAATCGGTGAAATCAACCTCTTTTTCTCTCTCTGCAGTGGGACTCATACCGGCGATAATACCATCGTATGTACCCGCCTGAAGACCGGGAATCAA
>JAZRHW010000053.1:0-2150 GCA_045644965.1 Eubacteriales bacterium | reverse complement strand
GCGCTCCACGCGTAGTGGCGCGGGTACGGGGCGCGGAGCCCTGTTCTTCGGCCTTTTCTTTTGTTAGCTTTTCTTTGGGCCTGTTTTGGCAAAGAAAAGCGGCTAAAGACCTTTGGTATTAAAAGTCCTTTAACGCTTTTTTCTTTGCGAGTAGAGCCACATTTTTTCTTGTCTGACTTACGTCAGCCATTTGCTTCGCAAAACCGAAAACGAAAAAGCTTTGCAAAAAAGAAATGGCGGTGTGCGCTCGAGCTGCGCGGCTCTGCTCCGCGCAGGGCGGTCGCTTTTGAAAAAGCGACGCAAAACAATCCCGCACAGGGGGCAACCCCCATAAATCCAAATTTATATGTTGACATCCTTAAGCAAATTGATGTATAATAAGGCAAATTATTGAGAGGTGGTGCAAATATGAACGCAATTTTCACTATAAACGGCAAACAAATTGAAACGGAGAGATTGATACTTAGACCGTTCAAGGAGACGGACCTCAAGGATTTTTACGAATACGCATCCGAGGAGGGTGTTGGTGAAATGGCGGGCTGGGAGCACCACGAAAGCAGGGATAAAAGCAAAGAAATTCTTGATATGTTTATAAAAGAGGATAAGGATTTTGCTATCTGCTTAAAGGAAAACAATAAGGTTATCGGCTCATTTGGAGTTAAAGAATACGGAATGGAAGCCGCTTTAACCGAATTTGACGGCTATCTCGGCAGGGAGCTTGGCTTTGTTCTCGCGAGGGACTATTGGGGCAAGGGACTTATGCCCGAGGCGGCAAAAGCCGTTATAGAGTACCTTTTTAACGAACTTGACTATGATTTTCTGCTTTGCGGTTATTATAATTTCAATAACCAATCCAAAAAAGTTCAAGAAAAATGCGGCTTTAAGCCCTATCGCGCGCTCAAAATGGACACGAGAATGGGAACACAAGAAAAAGGAACACTCAACCTTATTATCAACCCCAAAAAGAATATAAAATTCAATTTTTCCCACCCGGAAACTTTGATTTATCAAGACTAAAAACAAAAAGCACCGTTCAAATGAACGGTGCTTTTGCTATATTATTTTCTAAGTGTCAAACCGAGCTGGTGTTCAAGACTGGAAAGAATCTTTCCGCTTACCTTGTCTGCTTCTTCAACTGTGAGTGTTCTGTCGCTAGCGCGGAGAGTCACACGGAAGGAAACGGACTTCTTGCCCTCGCCGAGCTGTGTACCGCGGTAGATGTCAAAGAGTTCAACATCCTCAACGAGTTTACCGCCTGCACGCGCAATGAGCGCGGAGAGCTTACCTACTTCAAGCTCCTCATCACAAACGAATGAGAAGTCACGAGTGGATGCGGGGAACTTGGGAAGTGGCTTGTACTCAATAAGGCCGTCGCGGTGCTCGAAGATTGCATCAAAATCAAGCTCAGCCGCATAAACGGGAGTTGTAAAGCCGTAATTTTGTGCAGTGAGAGGATGGAGCTGACCGAAGATACCAAGGAATTCGCCGTCAGCAGCTACAAGACGAGCGCAACGACCGGGATGGAAGGTAGCGTTGTCAGTTACTGCTTCGTAGGTAACACCCTTGATTCTTCCGAGTGCGAGCGCGCCCTCAATAACACCCTTCATTGTGTAGAAATCAACGTTTCCGTACATACCGAGAGTGAGAACGTTGGATTCACAAGGAAGATCGTCCTCTTCGGGAGCAGGAATGTAGATATTACCCATTTCATAGAGGCAAACATCCTCGTTGCCCATATTGTTGTTGAGCGCGAGCGCTTCCATCATAGAGGGAAGAGCAGTTACTCTCATAATGCTTGTGTCCTCACCGAGAGGGTTGGAGATAACGATAGAACGTCTAACACTCTCGTCCTCAGGAAGACGGATTTTATCGTAATATTTGGGGCAGATGAAGGAGAATGTTGTGATCTCGTCAAGTCCCATGCCGCAAAGTGCATCGGAGAGGTCAACTTTGAACTGCTGCTGGGGAGTTCTTCCGCCCGCAGTGTTTTCAGCCTTGATTTTGGAAGATTTAATATCGTTGTAGCCGTAGATTCTGATGATTTCCTCGGCGATATCGTTCATACAAGTGAGGTCATTACGGAAGGAGGGAACTGTAATAACACCGCCCTCAACCTTGCACTCGAGCTTTTCAAGTGTTTCAACCATGAA
>JAZRHW010000052.1:0-4126 GCA_045644965.1 Eubacteriales bacterium | reverse complement strand
GTAAATAGACAAGTGCTTTGCTACCCATTTACCGACTTTACATACGGTGGCGGTACACAAACCGAGATTATGCAAACCATTGATACAGTAGAGTTTATTGATGAGGTTATGTTTTGTAATATTCCTAAGAACCACAACATTTCCTCTCCCGCACAAAATCCTAATCTTGCCGATTTGCCTGCAACCATAATCACAACTTGCGGCAACGATTCGCTGGCAGTACAGGGATATTTCTATGCCGAAAGACTCCGCGAGGCAGGGATAAAGGTGGACCACTTGCATTACGAAAAAGCGCTTCACGGCTATATCGAATGTAACTGGCCCGAAACTTTAAAGGATGCATCTAAATCGCCCGATCAGAAAGTTCTTTGTGATGAAACCATTTACGAAATAATTAAACTTTTGAAAGAGGATTAAAAACACTATTTTTATATAATTCGCAATAACAGTATTGCCGTGTTTTAATGGACTATAAATAAAGAAGAGGAGATAAGTTTATGTTAAAAACTCTCAAAAAAGATACCTGGAGTATAATTTGTGTATTTTGGTCATTAGTGGTTGCATTGTTTTGGTTTGCAATGCGCGTTATTTGGAGCGGAATTTCTAAGGTAATTTCCGAGGCTGCAGGTGAGGATGCACCATCCGAATTTATGTTGAATTTGCCCCTTTATATAAGCATCTTGCTTTGGGTGGTTCTCATTTTTGCCGTTGCAAATCTTATTTTTACAAGAAATAAGAAATGGCCTAAAATCACACTTACCGCAGTGCTTGGTGTATTCACAATTGCAAGTGTTGTGGTGGTAGCGCTCGGTGCTATTGACTACCTGTATTTCATTTTGCCAAAATTCTTTTTGTCTTTGATTATCAGCTTGTGCATAGCATTCTTTGCTTTGTTCGTATTCTTTCCGCCGGTAGAAAACACCAAGCTTATCATGAGCTTGAAATGCGCTTTGGTAGCGCTTGTGATAATAATTTCCATATTCCGCGGATACGGAGTAACGTTTGGAAGTTATTTTACCTACGAGCCCGTAGTATATGCCGTTGAGGATACATATCAAATCGTTTTCAGTACCAATCATTCAGCAACTGCTTGGGTAGAGATCGACGGTGAGAAATATTATGAGCTTTTTGCTGGAAGCATGAAGTCCGAGGACACTGTTCATAAGATCATTGTTCCTCAGGAAAAGCTCGATAATGCAAAGAGCTATTCGATCCATGCTGAAAAGATGATATATAGAGGCCCCTTTGGTGGATTCAAGGGAAGAGAAATCAGCAAGAGTTACAGCTTCCGTCCCGTAGATTCAAGCGATGGACTTGTTTATTATACTATAACTGATGCTCACCACGCTCGAGAGGGTGCTGTAAATGCGGCTCTTTCAATTGATAATCTTGATTTCCTTGTTATCCTTGGCGATACCGTAGGAATGATCGAATATGAGAATGACGTTCAGCTTACTAATGTTATCGCGCACGACGTAACTGATGGCGAGATCCCGGTTGTATATGCACGTGGAAACCACGAGATAAAGGGAGCATATGCCGAAGATTTGTATAAATACGTAGGCAGCAAGAATGAAAGCTTCTATTATTGGTTCACACTTTCTAACGTATTTGGAATCACACTCGACCTCGGTGAAGACCACGACGACGGGTGGTGGGAATATTACGGAACCGATAGATTTACTATGTATCACGATGAGCAAACCAAGTTCCTCGAGGAGCTTGTGTTAACAAAGCCCTATGAAAGCTACGATTATACCTTGGTAGCATGTCATATTCCTATTCAGTTCGTAAATAGCCGTAAGGATCACGTTGAGGTTAAGGCTGCCTGGACGGAGCTTCTCAATCAGATCGAGCCAGACCTTGCCGTATACGGACATCAGCACGATCTCTATCCCTTCCTTGACGGACAGGACACAATGTACAACGAAAAGGGAAAGCTCGTTTATAATAGCCAATTTAAGGGCGAGGAGGGAAAAACCTACGGTGGATACCTCACCGACTATACCTTTAACGGCTTTATCGCAGGTAGACGCGGCACCGCACAAACCGACGAGGTTGGCGCATTCAATCGCAAGGATTACGTAGGCTTTGCTGTACACGTAGACCTCACACAAGGCACACAAAAATGCAGCTACGTCAACTCTGACGGCGCAAAGGTCACCGTTTACAATCCCTTTGTTGAGGGCGCAGCTCAGGACGAGTTTGTCCTTCAATTGAAGTAATTTATAAAAAAGCAGTGTAAAATCGTTTGATTTTACACTGCTTTGGTTTTTCCGGAAAAGGGGAGTTGGGTTGCCTTGATGATGACAATCAAATTTTTATAAGATAATTCAAAAATATATTGAAAAATGTAAATTTTTATGATATAATACCAAAAGGTATAAAAACATTAAGAAATAAACCAACTATAAAAATAGTAGAATGGAGTAAAATATGTCTGAAATTAAAAGAATTGGTGTTTTGACCGGTGGTGGCGATTGCTCAGGTCTTAATGCCGTTGTAAGAGCCGTAACTCTTACCGCTATCAACAAATACGGATGTGAGGTTATCGGCTTTAAGAAGGGCTATGCAGGCCTCTATTTCAACAATTATATGAAGCTTACAGCTGAAAATACCGAGCATATCTTGAATCAGGGCGGAACGATTCTTAAGAACTCAAACAAGGACAACCTTTTCAACTATGCTTACCGTGATGAAAACGGCAATATTCAGCACAAGGACGTAAGCGACGTTGCTATTCAAAACCTTAAGGACCTTCACATCGATGCACTCGTTGTTATCGGTGGTGACGGAACACTTACAAGCGCTCGTGACTTTGCACGAAAGGGAGTTAGAGTAATCGGCGTTCCCAAGACAATCGATAATGACGTTTCATACGCTGATATTACATTCGGATTTACAACTGCTCTCGGTGTAATTTGCGAAGCGGTAGATAGAGTAAGAACAACTGCGTACTCACACGATAGAGTTCAGATTCTTGAGGTTATGGGTAGACACTGCGGATGGCTCGCACTTGAGGGCGGTCTTTCTGGCGGAGCTGATATCATTCTCTTGCCTGAGATTCCTTATGATATCAATAAGATCGTTGAGGTTATCAAGGATCGTGACTCTAAGGGACTTTACGATACCGTAATCGTTGTTTCCGAAGGCGCAAAGCCCAAGGATGGCGACGTAGTTATTAAGAAGATCGTTGCCGACAGTGCTGACACAATTCGTCTTGGCGGTGTTGGTGATCAGCTTGCTACACAGCTTGAAGCATTGCTTGGCGGCAAGGAGGTTCGTGCAACAAATATCGGACATACACAGCGCGGCGGCGAAACCTGCCAGTATGATAGAAGCCTTTGCACAAAGCTCGGTTCTCTTGCAGTAGATTCTCTCTTTGAGGGTAGAAGCGGTGAGATGGTTACTATCTACAACGCAACTCCTCAGACCGTTTCTCTTGAAAAGGTACTTGGAAGCGGCGCAACAGGTGAAACAAGTAAGGGCGGTAGCCATAACGTTGACCCCAACGGCTTTGTTGTTAAAACCGCACGTAATACAGGTATTTCGTTTGGTGACTAATCTATAAAATATAATTTAATCAAAAAGAGCTTGACCGTTTGCGGTCAAGCTCTTTTTGTTCATTATTGATGAATAAAATCTATTGTAAAATGAAATAAAGCCGAATGGACTGAATCCGTTCGGCTTTATTTGGTCTAAGTGACAGGACTTGAACCTGCGGCGCACTACCGTGAACCCCCAAGGCTCGAGAACTCGCCTAGGGGAACCCCGGACCACCCCTGCGCTTTCGCGCAGAGCGTGTTTCGGACACAAGCTCAAATCTTTCCATATATAAGAAAAAACCAAACGAAGACAAGCATCATTTGGCTTTTTCTGGTCTAAGTGACAGGACTTGAACCTGCGGCCTCTACCACCCCAAGGGGCATATTTTTACCACTGTCCGAGTAATTTCCCCATATATTTGTTAATATATTACCGTATTTGTTAATATATTTCTGTAAATAATGGGATAGTGCTCCACTTTTGTCACATTTGTGTTCAACTTTTGTCACGAGTTGATACAAATGGTTGATACAAAATCAGAGGAACTACCGTATATTTCATCTCTGTATATATTATAACA
>JAZRHW010000051.1:0-2879 GCA_045644965.1 Eubacteriales bacterium | reverse complement strand
TGTGGCGCAAAGAGCAACACTCTCCAAAAAAGGAGAGAAGGCGCATGTTCTTGTAATGAGCGCAACACCGATTCCTCGTTCACTCGCGCTAATTATGTACGGAGATCTTGATCTTTCAAAAATTAACGAGATGCCCCGCGGCAGACAGAGGGTGGATACGTTTTGTGTTGATGAAAGTTACCGCCCCCGCCTAAATGCTTTTATCGAAAAGCAAATTGCGGATGGTGGTCAGGTTTATATAGTTTGTCCATCGGTTGAAGAAAAAGAGCCCGAGGATTCGGGCGAGATTACTCTTGAGTCCTTTGGCATTGAGAGGGAGGAGCTTCCGCCTCTTAAAGCGGCTGTTCAGTTCTCCGAGGAGCTTTCCGAGGCACTTCCAAACTTGAACGTTGCATTCCTTCACGGAAAGATGAAGGGCTCGGAAAAGGATAAGATAATGAAGAACTTTGCTGAGGGATCGATAGGCGTCCTCGTATCGACCACTGTTATCGAGGTTGGTGTAAACGTTCCTCGCGCAACGCTTATGATAGTTGAAAACGCGGAAAGATTTGGACTCGCGCAGCTCCACCAGCTTCGTGGACGTGTTGGTAGAGGTAGTAAAAAGTCCTACTGTGTTCTCGTTTCCGATGCCAAGGGAGAGAACGCGCGTGCGCGCCTTGAAACTATGAAAAGTGAGTATGATGGCTTCAAAATTGCCGAAAAGGATCTTGTTTTGCGCGGCCCGGGTGATTTTATTAAGGGTTCAAATGACCCAATGGTTCGCCAAAGCGGCGGACTTCGCTTCCGACTTGCGGATATTAGCGAGGATGCGGGCGTTTTGAGTGATGCTTACGAGGCGGCGAGGGAGCTTATTGAGGTTTCTCCCGACCTTTCCTCAAACGAAAATCTTCGCTCAATGGTCGCAAGAATGTTTTCTATAGACTCATATTCATTAAATTGATGAATAAATGAATGAATAATGTGCATAATTGGTGAATAATCATATGAATTTCAACTAAAATGCAGTTGTTCATAAAATATTCATAATTATGTGCTATTATAAATTGTTGACAAGTCAACAATTTGGAGGATAAATATGGATACCATTCGTTTTTTGGTGTTTTATCAGAGTATCAATAGGATAGTTAAGGATATCAAACGACTTGAAATGAAATATATGAGTGAGCACGGATTGCGCTCGGTTCATATGGGGTGCCTGCTTTGCATCAAGCATAGCGAGAAGGGTGTTACGGTTACACAGCTCGCTAAGGCTACCAAAACGGATAAGGCATTGATATCAAGAGTCGTAAAGGAACTTCTTTCCGACGGCTTTATTACCACTAAAAGCGCTGACAAAACCTACAATAAAAAATATATTCTTACCGAAAAAAGTGAAATTGTAACCGATGATGTTGAGGAAATTATTTCTACACATATGGCTAATGCGAGAACGGGAATCCCTGAAGAAAAGCTAAATGCCTTTTATGAGGTTTTATCCGCACTTGAACATAACATTTCACATGATGCGAATAAAGGATAAGCAAAAGGAGTTTATTATGGAAAATTATACAAGACCTGTTAAAAATCTTATTGATAACTTTGGCTACGCAGCAGAAAGATTTGGAGATCATCCTCTTTTCAAATTTGAAAGAGCAAGGGTTGATTACGAAATATCTTATAAATCATTCTACGAATATGCTTGTGCTGTTACTCGCGGATTTATACATCTCGGTCTTGCTGGCAAGAGAGTTGCAATTATCGGTGAGAACTGCCCTGAGTGGATCGCAACATATCTTGCGGCTATGACTTCGGGTGGTGTGTCCGTGCCGATTGACGTGGCACTTTCCAAGGAGCAGCTCGTTGAGTTTGCTAAGATGGCAGAGGTAGAAGTTCTTGCTTATTCTAAAACTTGGGCATCCTTCATTGAAGAAAATGCTGATCAGTTTGAGGGTGTTACAACCTTTATCAGTCTTGCGGATTCTGAATTTGATTTCAGCACCGCACAAAAGTATGAGCTTGAGAGATTTACAACTGTAGAAAAGATTGCTCATACAGGTAATGCTGTAAACGATATTGAAATTCCCGAGCAGGACGTTGAGAGAATGAGTGTTATGCTCTTTACATCAGGTACAACGGGAACAAGTAAGATAGTTATGCTTTCTCAAAAGAATATCGTAACAGTAATAAATTCAGCACGCGAGCCCCTCAAGCACTTTACAAATGAAGATACAATTCTTTCCGTGCTTCCCGTACACCACACTTACGAGCTTACCTGCGGAATCTTTGCGGCATCCGACCATGGTTGTACAATTGCAATTAACGATTCCATTAAGCACGTAACTAAAAACCTTAAAAAATATAGACCCACGGGTATGGCAGTAGTTCCTCTTTACGTTGAGGTGTTCTATAATAGCATTATGAAGAACGTTCGCAAGCAGGGAATTGAAAAGACCTTCAATATGGCACTTAAATTCTCCAAGATTGCGGGAGCTGTACACATTGATCTTCGCAAGCAACTCTTTGGTAAAGTTGTAGAAGCATTTGGCGGACGTCTTTGCAAACTCGTTTGCGGTGGCGCGGCACTTCGTCCCGAACTTGTTGATACCTTCAAGGCTATCGGCATTGAGATTTCTCAGGGCTACGGCATTACTGAGTGTGCGCCCCTTGTTTCCGTTATTCCTGCGGGCGTTTACAACCCCAAGTCTTGCGGTAAGATAGTTGAATGTATGCAGGTATATATCGACAAGGAAAACCCCAACGATGAGTTTGGCGAAATCGTAGTTAAGGGCGATAACGTAATGCTCGGTTACTACAATAATGAGCAGGCAACAAACGAGGTTCTTTCTAAGGGTTGGTTCCATACCGGCGACTACGGATACGTTGATAAGAAGGGCTACCTC
>JAZRHW010000050.1:0-5831 GCA_045644965.1 Eubacteriales bacterium | reverse complement strand
CCGACCGCCTATGCGGTCGGCATTTTGGTTTATTCTTTATCTACGGATTCGGAATTAACGTCGGTTGTGTCATCAAAGGTTTCGCCTGCGGGCGCGTTCATCATTCTCTCGCGCTCTTCTTTTTCACGGCGAAGCTCTTCTTCAACCTTGCGCTGTTCTTCCTCTTCAGCCTTGAGTTTTGCTTCGTTTTCCTCGCGGCTCTTGCGCTCCTTCTCGCGAGCTATTTCGTCGATCTCATCAAATGTGAGGTCATTTTCCATAGCCGCCTTGAACTGATCGGCATCCATAAATTCCGCCTTGAGAAGATATCCTGCGATAAGGTGGAGCTTATCAATATGCTCGGTGAGGATATTTTTACATTCCTTATACGCGTTTTGAATAATTGTACGGATTTCGTCATCAATTTCCGCTGCGATCTTTTCGGAATAGTTCTTATTGTTATTGATATCTCTGCCAAGGAACACCTCGGTATCGGAGTGTCCGCTGCCATAGAGAACTGTGCCGAGCTTATCACTCATACCGTATCTCGTTACCATATTGCGCGCAATCTTTGTTGCCTGCTGGATATCGCTGGATGCGCCTGTTGAAATATCGTCGAGTACGATTTCCTCAGCAACTCGACCACCGAGAGCAAGAATGATCTCGTCAAGCATTTGCTTCTTTGTCATTGTGAATGTATCCTGCTCGGGAATATTCACTGTAACACCACCTGCGTTGCCCGAGGGAACGGTGGAGATGAATTTAACGGGATTTGTATGCTTGCAATAGTAGGATGCTACCGCGTGGCCTGCTTCGTGGTATGCGGTGAGCTTATTATCCGCCTCGGTTCTAACACGGGATTTCTTTTGGGGACCGAGAAGGATCTTCATATAGGATTTTTCGATATCTTCCATACCGATAAGGGACTTATTGTTCTTAGCCGCGTGGAGAGCTGCCTCGTTGAGAAGGTTAGCAAGATCAGCACCTGTAAATCCAATGGTGCTTTGAGCTACCTTGCGGAAGTCAACAGTGCTTTCCATGGGCTTCTTTCTCGCGTGAACTTTGAGGATTTCCTCTCTTCCGCGAATATCGGGATAGCCAACTCTCACCTGACGGTCAAAACGACCGGGACGGAGAAGTGCGGGGTCGAGAATATCCGCACGGTTGGTTGCCGCCATAATGATAATGCCCTCGTGTGAGCCAAATCCGTCCATTTCAACGAGGAGCTGGTTAAGGGTTTGCTCTCTTTCGTCGTGACCACCGCCAAGTCCTGCGCCTCTATGACGACCAACTGCGTCGATCTCGTCGATAAAGATGATAGCCGCGGGGGCTTTTCTTGCTGTGTCAAAAAGGTCTCTTACACGGCTTGCACCAACGCCGACATACATTTCAACGAAGTCGGAGCCGCTCATTGAGAAGAAGGGAACTCCTGCCTCACCTGCAACAGCTTTAGCAAGAAGAGTCTTACCCGTTCCGGGAGGGCCCACGAGCAATACGCCGTGGGGAATTTTAGCGCCAAGACGAGCGAATTTTTGAGGATCCTTAAGGAATTCAACTATCTCTACAAGTTCTTCCTTTTCTTCCTCCGCGCCTGCAACGTCAGCAAAGGTTACTCTATTTTTATCGCTTGTAGGCATATGTGCTTTTGCCTTGCCAAAGCTCATCATACCGCCCGTGTTCTTGTTCATTTGCTTTGTCATATACATAACAAGGAACACACCGGCAAGGATAACGAGCACGTTGGGAATAATAGCCAACCACCAAGAATACTCGGCGAGGGGTTGATAATCGTATCTTTCAAGGTTTTTATTGCCTTGGAATTTTTCAAATTCTTCGCGGAAAAGTTCAACGTCACGAAGCTTGTAGCTTATCTTTTCGGTTTTGAGTCCTGCCACGTCCTCGGGAGTGAGAACTCCTTCTTTATCGGACTTATACACAATCATATTGAGGACATTGTTATTGGTTACCTGGAATTCTTTTACTCGGTCTTCCTCAAAATATTCCATTACGTCACTAAAGATAATCTCTTCCTTCTTGGAGGGGGATCCAAGCATAGCAAACACTGCTACAAAGATTAGAGATATCAATGCGACGTAAAAAATAATTACCTTTGCATTGTTTTTCATTAATTACCTCCGGGTCTATACTAAGTATCAATTATTTTCAAAAATTACGCTGATGCGGAAAAAATCCGTACCACTCTTTATTTTATCCGCTTTTATGCGGTCGCAAACCGCTACTGACGGAATCCATAAAATCTCATTATTGGAAACAAGGAGTGGGAGTTTATTTCGCATCTCGAGTGGGATTTTTTTCTCACTCATAAGTTTTTTGATTTTTTTATTCATTTTACCCGCGAAAATCACGTCTCCATCATTTCTTGGACGAAAATGGGTGTCGTTTGTAACAAGTTCGCATTTTACCTCAAGAAAGGGGAAGGATTTGTCAGCGTTTTCGGTGGGATTTTTTTCGATTTTGATTATCACTCCGTCACAAATTTGTTTTTCGCCCTCAAAGAAGGGAATATGAAAATCAAAAATTGTTTGGATATTCGTTTCGTTCGCAAAAACAATAGAAGAGTTTTCAATTTTTGCCACGGCTTTTGATGGCAGGGAGATGGAGGAGTGGGGCTCACCGTACAGGGCAAGCTCGATTACACTCTCAATATGAACTCTTTCAAGAGTTGCGCCCATCTCTCGTTCAAACATGAGCGAAAGCACCTTGGCTTTAAGTGTGGGGTGGAGTGAATTGAATTTTGAGAGGGGAATGCATTTTGCACATTCATTCTCAATGAATGTGTTTGCCTCGGCGGTGATAAAATCGTCCGCGTCAGAGGCACTCGCGCTAAGTCGCGCGAAAACTGCGCTGAGATTGGGTTGAAGCTCGCGCATTTTGGGTGTGAGCTCCGAGCGAATAAAATTGCGCGCATAAGAGGTATCTTCGTTTGTACTATCTATTACAAAACTGATGCCGTTTTCATCACAATACGCCAAAATTTCACTCTTTTCTGCATGGAGCAAGGGGCGTACAATATGAAGGTCGCCAGAGAATAAACGGTGTTCCTTGATACCTGCAAGCCCATTTACACCGCTTCCTCTGAGAACGTGCAAAAGCACCGTTTCAATTTGGTCCTCGGCATGATGAGCGGTAACGAGTATGGGAATGTTATTCTCGCGCATGATTTTTTCAAAAAATGCGTATCTTTGCTCCCTAGCTTCCTGCTCGATACTATTTCCGTGCTCCTTTGCGAGCGCGGGCACATCAGCTGAACCTAAAAAGAAGGGAACTTCAAATTGTTTTGCGATAGTTTTGCAAAACTCTGCATCGCGATTTGCTTCCTCACCACGAATCCCATGATTGAAGTGCGCGGCATATAGCGGATACCCCTTGATTTTTGAATCTTGTACAAGGAGTGAAAAAAGCGCACTTGAATCCGCACCGCCTGAAAATGCGAGAAGCACCGGATTGCTCTCGGGAATGTGGGCAAGAGAGTGGGGGGAGATGTATGAAATTTTATAAGTGGATTTCATTTTACTCCCCCTATTCTTTGATTTATTCTTCGATATTATCCGCGATTGTGCGGAACTTGGTGTACTGACCGATCCAGCCCATCTTAACGGTTCCTGTTGAACCGTGACGGTTCTTTGCGACAATAACCTCAGCGATATTCGCCGCGTTGTTTTCGCCGGGAACACCGTCGGTCTTATAGTATTCATTTCTGTAAAGGAACATTACAACGTCGGCATCTTGCTCGATAGCACCGGAGTCACGAAGGTCGGAAAGCATGGGCTTTTTATCCGTTCTTGATTCGGGTCCACGGGAGAGCTGTGCGCAACAAATGATGGGAACATTAAGTTCTTTTGCCATAATTTTGAGTGCTCGGGAAATATCGGCAACCTCTTGAACACGGTTGTCAATTTTTCTATCACTTTGCATGAGCTGAAGATAGTCCACAACAACAAGACCAAGATTGTCTATACGGCGAAGCTTTGCCTTCATTTCGGTTACGGAAAGTCCGCTGGTGTCGTCGATAAGTATGTCGCAGGAAGCAAGTCTTGAGCTTGCGTCCGCAATCTTTTCCCAAGAGTCGCTGGAGAGCTTGCCCGAGCGGAGCTCGTAGCTATCAACGAGAGCTTCACTTGAGAGTACACGGGAAACGAGCTGCTCCGCACTCATTTCAAGAGAGAATATGCAAACCTTTTTCTTAGTGCTTTGCGCTACGTTGGTTGCAATATTGAGCGCGAAGGATGTTTTACCCATACCGGGACGTGCGCCTACGAGAACGAGGTCGGAGTTGCCCATTCCAACGAGCACTCGGTCAAGACCTGAAAAGCCCGTTGACGTTCCGTGGGATGCTTCGGGATTGATGGAAAGCTCGTGGAGATTGTTATATACTGAGCCGAGTACGTCACGGATGTGTCGGAAGTTCTTTGTGTCCCTGCCTTGAGCAATTGCAAAAATCTTACTCTCGGCAAGCTCGATAATTCCGCTTGCGGACTCCTGCTCGGAAAATGCGCTTTCATTAATTTCTCCGCAAACCTCAATGAGCTGACGGAGTGCGCTTTTTTCTTTTACTATTTTAGCATAGTCCTTGATATTGAGCGCGGTAGGAACTACCTCGGAGAGAGTTCTTATGTAATCCTCTCCACCGCTCTTGCTGTAGATGCCCTTACGAACAAGGGCGTCGATAAGGGTTACAACGTCAATCTCGTGGTTGGTGAGAAAGAGCTCGGTAGCCGCGAGATAGATTTGCTTGTGTTCGGTAATATAAAAGTCATCTGCCTTGATGATATCCGCAACTTCGCTAATAGCGGCAGGGTCGATGAGGATCGAGCCGAGAAGGGATTGCTCCGCAATAAGCGAGAAGGGCAGTTTTCTATTAAGTTCTTCGTTCATATTATACCTCTTATTGCTTGGGGGAAACTTGAACTGTTATAGTTCCCACTATCTCTGCGCCATAAAGCTTTACTTCAACCTTGTACGTTCCAAATGTCTTAATGGATTCGGTCATAACGAGCTTCTTTTTATCAAGTGTAATGCCGTGGTCCTTGGAAAGACGTTCAACGATATCCTTGCTTGTTACGGCTCCGTATAAGCGGTTGTCATTACCTGCGCTCTCGTTGATTTTAACTATCAACTTGGAGAGCTTGTCCGCAGTGGCTCTTGCCTCTGCTTTTGCAACCTCAATCTTGTGAAGATTGGATGCTTCTTTATTTTTTGCTTCGTTAACTGCCTTGGCATCCGCGATTATCGCAAGCTTTTTGGGGAGAAGAAAGTTTCTCGCATATCCGTCTGAAACCTCGATAATTTGGTCTTTTTTGCCCTGGCCTTTAACGTCCTGTGTTAACATTACTTTCATGGTTAATATCTCCTAACTTTGAGAATTATAAATTGCGATGCTTAAAAAATCTTGAAATGCAATTAGTTATTAGCAAAATAATCGTCAATTGCATCCTTTAAGCGATAGAGGGTAGTTTTCATATCCGTTCCGGATATAGCCGCTGCGGCTGAGTCGAAGTGTCCGCCACCGCCGAGCTTTTCAAGAATGAGCTGTACGTTGATATCGCTGCATGAACGTGCCGAGATGTGAATCTTGCCGTCGATTTTTACAAGCGCGAAGGATGCTTCCACTCCGCGGATTGTGAGGAGCTTATCCGCCGCCTTTGCCGCGTTTACTCTGTCAAAGCTCGGATTGCTACCGTCGCTTTCGGTAATTGCAATCTTATCAAGATACATTGTTACATTGGTATTAAATCTTGCCTCACTCATGAAGTTGTTGAAATCTTCATTGAAAAAGGCGCTTACCGTTTCGGAATTTGCACCAACTCCGCGGAGATACATTGCAGCGGAGA
>JAZRHW010000049.1:0-4987 GCA_045644965.1 Eubacteriales bacterium | reverse complement strand
TGCATCAAGTTTTGATCAATCATTGATGCCTCGTCAATGATGATTACCTCTTCATCAAGAAGATTGTTTTCATCACGATTAAACTTTCCGTAAATACTCTCCGAAAAATCCATTTCGAGTAGACGGTGGATGGTCTTTGCCTCTCGGCTCGTTGCCTCGCTCATTCGGTTTGCAGCGCGTCCCGTGGGAGCCGCAAGCGCAACGTCAAAGCCCATACTGTCAAATATCTCAATAAGTGCTCGAACAACGGTCGTTTTACCCGTTCCGGGGCCACCTGTAAGGATCATAACACCACTCTCAAGCGCAGATGCAATCGCCTTCTTTTGAAGGGGCGCGTATGAAATACCGCTTTTTGCTTCCTCGCGGCGAATAAATGCCGCCATATCCTGCGCGCTAACGGACGCGCAAACTTTGTCAAGAAGATCAAGCTTACGAGCGATAAATTTCTCCTCGTCGTAGCTATCCCTCTCGTAAATATACTTAACTCCGTCGTATTTCACCGCACGGATCTTATTTTCTTTAGAAAGCTCCGCAAGCGCCGCCACAACTACACTTTCTTCAACGGAAAGCAGGCGCGCCGCGTCCTTAATGAGAATCGACTCGGGCAAGCAAACATGTCCGTTGTGAGTAATCTTGTACTTCATCATGTACACGATTCCGGCACAAACCCTGTCAAGTCCCTCGTCGGAAAAGCCAAGCTTTTTAGCCATGGAATCCGCCTTGTCAAAGCCTATTCCATCAATTTGCTCACACAAAATATAGGGGTTGTCCTTAGCGATTCCAACGCTTCTTGCACCCCACCTCTTGAAAATTTTCATAGTGAGTGCCGTACCAAAATATTCACGGAAGAACATCATAGTGCTTCGCATTCCCGCACTTTTTTCGAACTCCTCGCCTATTTGACGAGCCTTTTTGGGAGTAATACCCGAGATTTCAGCGAGCCACTCGGGATGATTTTCAATAACGTCAAAGGTATCCCTGCCATATACGTCAACTATCTTTTGCGCAGTTTTAGGGCCAATTCCCTTTATCGCACCCGAAGCGAGATAGCGCAAGATAGATACCTCGTCCGCAGGCATCACCTTTTCGTAATTCGATACGGAAAACTGCCTGCCGTACTTGGGATTGTGTACCCATTTTCCGTACACCTTGAGGTGCTCACCCTCGCCAACGTAGGGCATAACACCAACAGCAGTAACGAGCTCATTTTTGTCCGTAACAAGTTCAAGAATTGTGTAGCCATTTTCCTCGTTTGTATATATAACGTCCTCAATTGAGCCTTCAAGCACAGCAATGCCATCCTCACTAATTTCTTCATATTTCTTTGCCATGGTGTTCACCCCCCTTTTATATAAAAAAGTATTTTTCAAAAAGACCCCAAATTCTCATTTGAGGTCTTAAGAAACAATTATTTCAAAAGCTCTGCACGAAGTACGGGAGCAAGGTCTCTTGCTTCCCAAGGAGCTTCAATGTCCTCACGGCCCATATGACCGTATGCAGCAGTTGCACTGTAAATGGGTCTGCGGAGCTGGAATCTATCAATAATAGCCGCAGGACGAAGGTCAACGTGCTTCTGCACTGCCTCGGAAATGAGTGCCTCGTCAACAACCGCAGTACCGAATGTATCGATCATAACGGAAACGGGCTTTGCAATACCGATGGCATATGCAAGTTGAACCTCGCACTTCTTTGCAAGACCTGCCGCAACGATATTCTTAGCGATATATCTTGTAGCATAGCAAGCGGAACGGTCAACCTTTGTCGGGTCCTTACCAGAGAAAGCACCGCCACCGTGACGGGAGTATCCGCCGTAGGTGTCAACGATAATCTTTCTACCTGTGAGACCGGAGACACCTGCAGGGCCACCAACTACGAATCTTCCGGTGGGGTTAACGTAAATCTTTGTTTCACCGTCAATAAGATGTGCGGGAATGATGGGTGTGATAACGTGCTTGATGAGGTCCTCACGGATTTGCTCAAGAGTTACGGAATCACTGTGCTGAGTGGAGATAACAACTGTGTCAACTCTAACGGGTACGTCGTCCTGGTATTCAACAGTAACCTGTGTCTTGCCGTCGGGACGGAGATAGTCAAGTGTGTGATTCTTTCTCACTGCAGTGAGCTGAATAGCAAGCTTGTGAGCAAGAGAGATAGGAAGGGGCATAAGCTCGGGAGTTTCGTCGCAAGCATAACCGAACATAAGACCCTGGTCGCCGGCACCTGTATCAAAAGTGTCAACGATTTCGCCATTCTTTGCTTCAAGGGACTTGTCAACACCGAGCGCAATGTCGGGTGACTGTTCGTGAACGGAGCTGAGAACCGCGCAAGAATCGCAGTCAAAGCCGTATTTAGCTCTGTCATAACCAATTTCGCGAACTGTTTCGCGAACGATCTTTTGGTAATCGATAACTGCCTTTGTTGTGATCTCACCCATGATCATTACAAGACCTGTTGTGCAGCAAGTTTCACAAGCAACACGGCTATAGGGGTCCTGTGCAAGAAGCGCGTCAAGTACCGCGTCGGAAATCTTGTCGCAAATTTTGTCGGGATGTCCTTCAGTAACGGACTCAGAAGTAAAAAGTACCTTTTTCATTTTTTAAAATTCCTTTCTTTTAGCCAAAACACATATCACCGAATTTAGAGAATAAAAAAACCTCGCGGAGCGAGGGTACAAAATAACCTCATCTCTCGGGAATTAGCACCTTGCCGCACTTCTTGCGGTAGGTTGCTGTGGCTTCACAGGGCTCGTCCCTCCACCACTCTGGATAAGTCATATATGATCTTGGCATATATTATCTTTAATTTTTTAACCGTGTCATTATAACACACTATACAAAAAATTGCAATAGGTTTTGTGAAAAATATTAAAATTTTCGACAAAAAAGAAGAGCCGAAGCTCTTCTTAAGTTTTATATTAGCCAAGCTAAAAATCCAATTCCACCGTAAACTATAAGAGTTACTATCACACCTGCGAGCATAACACCAAGAAGTGCGGATAAAAATGCGCGCCACGGCTTCATGCCGATTACTGCCGCCACGAGTGAGCCCGTCCAAGCTCCTGTCGCAGGAAGCGGTATCGCAACGAAAAGACAAAGTCCCCAAAAAGAGTACTTCCCTATCCTCTCGCGATTTTTCTCAACCTTGGAAAGCAAAAAATTTGCAACCTTATTGAAAAACTTCACCTTGGAGTTCGCCATCCACTTGATAACAACATTAATCAAGAGCAAAATGAACGGCACGGGAAGAAGATTGCCAATCACTGAGATTAGATATGCCTGCCACCAAGGCAAACCAAATGCAAATGCCATCGGAATTGAACCTCTAAGCTCAATTATGGGAAGCATCGAGCACAAGAAAACGCACAGTTCTTCTCCTACGAAATCAAGAAAAAATTCTTTAATTATCTCGCCCATTTCTACACTTCCCTTCAGTTTTTAGATTGTTTTTATGTAGTATTTCTTGTATTATTCTACGATTTATGCAAGCTTGCCGCCAAGCACGAAAAAGAGCACCAAGAAAGCAATTATCATTATAATCGCGCTCGCTACAGCAACCACAAGTGAACGTGTTTTATTTACTGCAGGCACATTTTCGCTACCGTTGGTTGCCACATCTACTTTCGCAGAGGTAAAGGATTTTGTAATGCCCATTCTCTTGAGCACCTTGGAAATCGGCTTATAAATCAGCATTGCAATACTCGCATTAAGTATTGATTTTACAAGGTTAAATGGGAATATCACTTTAGGAATCAATTCTATAACCGCACCCTGTGTTACACCCATATAGTAAGGTGTAATGAAGAGATTGGCAAGGAGCATAACCGCCACAGTAGCGCACGCAGCGGTTGCGAGTCCGGCAACTGCACCCCAAAGTGTCTTTTTGTATTTGTAAATAAGCGTTGACACACCTACAAAGGTTATCGAGCTCAAAAGATTCATAATTAAGCCGTAAACACCCGTATCAGAATATAAAAATTCTATGAAAGGCACCACAACGGCACAAAAGAGTCCCGAAACGGGGCCGAAGAACATTCCACAAATAGTGGAAATAGTGTCCTTAAAATCGAGTGTTAAAAACATCACTTTTATCGGAAAAATGAGTGAAACGATAAATGCCATCGCGCAAAATAACGCGATTATAGTCAATCTTTTGACTTTTTGTGAATTGTTTTGTGTTGTTTTCATAATTTAATCCCTTCTTAAAATAAATTTAAGAGGAAAGATAAAAAAATCCGACACTTTTAAAAAGGTCGGGGAGAAGGATAGACTTACGCTATCCGATATTTTATCTTTTCTCATCCGGACTTTACCGTCGGTGCAGGAATTTCACCCGCTCGGCTCTTTCTAAAAAGAGTTCACAGACTATACTGTCGGTATGGAATTTCACCAATCCCCAAAGATATTTTATGCTATATTCTACTAATAGAATATTATATTATCTACTTTTTTCTCGAAAAAAGTAAGGGCTGCTGCGTATTGCAGCAGCCCATTAAAGTTAGCTTTATTCTAAATAATTAAATTATTCAAGAATTTCGGAAACTACGCCGGAACCAACTGTTCTACCACCCTCACGGATAGCGAAACGAAGACCGTTTTCACAAGCGATAGGAGTGATAAGCTCAACTGTCATATCAACGTTATCGCCAGGACGGCACATTTCAACGCCTGCGGGAAGCTGAATTGTACCTGTAACGTCAGTTGTTCTGAAGTAGAACTGAGGTCTGTAACCTGCGAAGAAGGGCTTAGAACGGCCACCCTCTTTTTCAGTAAGAACGTAAACGTGACCTACGAACTTTGTGTGGGGATGTACGGAACCGGGTTTAGCAAGAACCTGACCTCTTTCGATCTCGTCCTTAGCGATACCACGAAGAAGTGCACCGATGTTGTCACCAGCCTCAGCCTGAGGAAGGAGCTTGTGGAACATCTCAACACCTGTTACTGTTGTGCTTCTCTTTTCGTCAGAAAGACCAACTACTTCAACAACGTCA
>JAZRHW010000048.1:0-11865 GCA_045644965.1 Eubacteriales bacterium | reverse complement strand
TTATAATGACGGTATTACGCAGATGCTCGTTTCCGTTATCGGCGGTGTTCCTATGGGAATTGGTATCTTTGCCGTTTGGCCTCTTGCAAAGAAATTCGGCAAGAGAAACGTTACTATGTGGGGCTTTGTGCTTTATGCTATTGGTAGTTTGATTTGTTGGCTTGTGCCGAACAATCTTGTAATCGTTCTCGTTGGTCAGTTCATCAAAAACATTGGTGGACTTCCTTGCGCTTACGTATTTATGGCACTCTTTGCGGACACACTTGACCACCTTGAGTGGAAGAGTGGTATCCGTTGTGACGGTGTGGCAATGTCTGTTTATAACGTTATCGCGTGTGCTCTTATAGGTATCGTAACAGGTATCTTTAACGGACTCCTTGGTAATTCCGGTTATATAGCTCCTAAGTTTGATGAGCTTGGCAATATCCTTACTGTGCAGCCCGATGCGGCAAAGGACTTTATTACCTTTGCATTTGTTGGACTTGAGGTGTTTACGGGTATAATTCTTGCCGTTCTTCTCATTTTCTTCTCAGTTGAAAAAACGGTTGGAAGAAAGCAGGCAATAATTAAGGCGCGTCAAGGTGCAGAGTTTGCTGATGAAATTGCTCCCCTTAACGAAAAAGACTCTGCCGCTTGGGAAAAGGAAAAGGCGGAAGGCGAAGCATATTATCATATGATACAATCAGAGCTTAATAGAAAATAATAATGAAAGCTATAAGATTAAAAACTGAATTTTTAACAAACCCAATCGGTGTTGATTTTCAAAATCCGCTTATCACTTGGAACTGCGAGGGCGGTGTAAAGCAAACCGCTTATCGTATCGTAGCAAAATCGGGTGATATTATTGCTTGGGATAGCGGCAAGGTACAAAGCAGTGATATGCGCGCTACCTACCCCAAAGCTCTTTCTTCTCGCGAGAGAGTTGAGCTTGTTGTAACCCTTTGGGACGAAAATGACCGAGAGGGAGAGAAAAGCCAGGCACATTTTGAGATGTCACTTACATCTCCTTCGGATTGGAGAGCAAAGTGGATTAGCGGTGATTATACGGTTAATCCTCTCAAGAGATATCCCGTTGATTGCTTCAAAAAGACATTCAATGCGAGTGATATAGCAAGGGCAAGACTCTATATTACCGCTTGCGGAGTTTACGATGCGCAAATCAATGGCAAAAGGGTGGGCGATTTTATCCTCGCACCCGGACACACCGATTATCGCAAGAGAGTTCAGCTTCAAACCTATGATGTTACCGAAATGCTCGTTGACGGAGCAAATGATATTACAGTAGAGCTTGCGGACGGTTGGTATCGTGGCTCCTGCGGTGCTTGGGGACTTGTTAACCAGTATGGAACGAGAACCAAACTTCTCGCACAGCTTGAGATAACTCATTCGGACGGCAAAATTACAACTATTTGCACGGATAAGAGTTGGCATTGGTCAAATGATGGCTCTATCCGTTTTGCCGACAATCAGGATGGCGAGATAGTTGATGCCTCTCTTGTTCCGAGTTATAACGGACACGCAAGAATATGTAAACATAATGTCTTTCCCAAGGCTTCAAATAATGTTCCAATAACCGAGCATGAAACCTTCAAACCCATACTTATCACAACTCCGTCGGGCAAAAAGGTACTCGATTTTGGTCAAAATATTGCGGGATATATTCAGTTCTCGCTCAATGCTAAAAAAGGGCAGAGCATTAAGCTCCGCTTTGGTGAAATGTTTGACACCGAGGGCGAATTTACACAAAAGAACATTCAATGCGCTACTAAAAAGCGCCAAACACCTTTGCAAGAGGTAATTTACACGGCAAAGGACGGACTTAACGAATACAAAACCAAGTTTGGTATTTTTGGATTCCAATACGTGCTCGTTGAGAGTGATATGGATTGGAAGCCCGAGGACTTTACTGCTATTGCCGTATATTCCGATATGGAGGATACATTAAAATTCGATTGCTCTCACGAACTCATAAACAAGTTTGTTGAAAGCACTCGTTGGTCAACGAAAAATAACCACGCGGATGTTCCTACTGACTGTCCCACCCGTGAGCGCCATGCTTGGACGGGCGACGCGCAAATTTTTTGCGATACGGCATCATATTTCTTTGATTACGCAGCTATGGCTCGAAAATATGTTTTCGATATGTGCGACGGACAGAGAAGGAACGGTGTATTCCGTCAAATAACCCCCGTTGGCGGTATTGATTTCTATATGAATGCTATGGACGGCTCAGCAGGTTGGTCCGACGCAGGCGTGCTTATTCCTTATCGCATTTATAAGAAGTACGGAGATATTCGTATTCTTGAAGAGAACTATGAGGCAATGCGCCGCTATGCCAAATTCAAGATAAACACCATTGGTGAGCATTATCTTACAGGGCTTCCCACGGGGCTTTCATATAAGGATAGCAAAACTATTTCCAATTACGGACAGTCCTACGGCGAGTGGGCAGAGCCTGCTGAGGTAAACGCGTTCCAAGTTTCCGACTTTGTAAATCCTCACCCCGAGGAAACTACGGCATACATTGTATATATGCTTGAAACTATGGCTGAAATCGCTAATATTCTTGGTAAGACGGATGATGTGTCTCTCTATAAAAGTAAGGCAAATGTTGCAAGAAAGGGATATCAAAAGCTTATCGAAACTGAGAAATACAGTTATGATACCGACCGTCAGGCAAAGCTTGTTCGCCCGCTTTATCTCAATCTTCTTGACGAAAAGCAGACCGAGTTTGCCAAAAAACGTTTACTCAAAGCGCTTGATAACTACGGTTGGCGACTTGGAACGGGCTTTTTGTCCACTCCGTTTATCCTTTACGTTCTTGCGGACATGGATATTGAATATGCCTATCGTCTACTTGAAAACGAGGAGATGCCCGGTTGGCTCTTTATGCCCAAGATGGGCGCAAACACCATTTGGGAAAGCTGGGAGGGAACTGAAGCCCAGGGCGGCGTTGCCTCACTGAACCACTATTCCAAGGGCGCAGTTTGTGAATGGCTCTTTGGTGAGATGTGCGGTATCAAGGTGGCAAATAATAATACCTATATCGTGGCTCCTAAAATTGGCGGCAGTATAACTCACGCCTCTTGTGAATATGATGGCATTTACGGTAAAATTAAGAGCGAGTGGAAACGAGAGGGAGATAAAACGACTTACCGTATATCCGTTCCTGCTAATACAACTGTTAAAGCTATTCTTCCTGATAGTGACCATATACTCTCAGCCGGAGAATATGAATTTACTGTATAAATTAATAAACAAAAATTGCAAGTCTTATTAAGACTTGCAATTTTTTATTGGTTAAAAGAGGATCATTCATTTTCATTGATATATTTAGCAAGATCATTGATCGATTTATGACCGTTTATTTGCTCGTTAGGATGGGTCAATGAATAAACTAAAAGACGATAGCAAATATCGCAGTAAAGCTCACGCTCAAGCTTAACGGTGGGGGAGTCATCACCTGGTATGTAGTGGCGAGCAAATCCTTCTTTAACGATATTTTCCATGTCAAAATTGTTCGTTCTAACTTTAAGAAGTAAAAGAAACATATTTTTGTAGTTTTGCGGAACAAAGTCACCAAGATACGAGCTATTAAACATAACATCAAATGAGTGCTTGCCGTCTTTGATGAACGGTGCAAGCATAGCATCGCCAAGAGGGAGTGTGATTTGCTTGATATGCTCTAAAATCTCATATTTATCAACGTAGTGGCGGTAAAAGGTGGAACGATTTACTCCTGCCTTTTTTATTATTTGAGATACTGTGATTTTATCAAAATCGTTGTTTTCCAAAAGCTTGAAAAAAGCTTGAGTAATAGCCTCATCCGCCTTTTGATATGATTTTGTTCTTGTAGAAATGTCGTACTTCATAATTTACCCCCTAAAACTGCAACACTTTGTCGCAATTTGTTTCTTGTTTTGAATTATAACATATTGTATAATAAAAGTAAAGATATAATTATATCTTTTGTGCAAAATTTTCTTAAAAGGAGAATCTATTATGGCAAACACACAAGTCCAAAAGAAAAAACGTTTCCCAATAGGAAAATTCCTTGCTTGGAAATCAAGTGATATTACAAGCGCAGGCATTTTCCTTATCGTTGGATCGTATATGTCTATTTTTTGTACCGACTTCCTTGGTATGAGTCCAATGACAGTTGGTAATATTATTCTCATAAGTAATCTTATAGACTTTTTCACTGATCTTATTGCAGCTTATCTTATTGACAACACCAATACTAAGCTCGGTAAGGCACGTCCCTATGAGCTCGGTGCTATTGGTATGACATTGTGTACAACGCTAATTTATTTCACTCCTGTGGACTGGAATGACACCATTAAGGTAATTTGGGTATTCTGTATGTATACATTCCTTTATGGCGTATTTAATACTGCCCGTACGGCAGCAAACGTGCCCTATCTTGTTCGTGCATTTGATAATGACCGCGACCTTATAGGTAAGGTTTCCTCTTACGGTGGTTTTGTAACAACAATGGGCGCTATGGTAGTTTCTCTTACATTCCCCAAGGCAATGGCTACTCTTGCAACAAGCCAGCAGGGATGGAGAACTCTTATCCTTATTTATATGATCCCCCTTACGATTCTCGCTGCACTTCGCTTTATCTTCGTTAAGGAAAATCCCGAAATCGACGCAAAGCAAGTAAAGAATAAGGTAAACCTCAAGGATATTTGGATGATGATTCGCAAGAATGGCTATGCTTGGCTCTATCTTGTAATTATGTTCCTTTTCCAGACCATTCAGAGCACAGGCGCGCTTGCATACTACTTTAAGTGGATTGTTGGTGACGAGGGCGCTGCAGGTTTGCTTAGCATTATGAGCTTTATAGTTTTGCCCGTAATGTTCGTATTCCCAATTATTATGAAGAAGCTTACACCCGCTCAAATTATCGGATTTGGCGCAATCATCTCTTGCTTTGGTTACATTGTAAACTTCTTTGCAGGAAGCAGCATGACAATGCTTATTATAGGTTCTATCATCACCGCATTTGCTATGCTTCCCATTTCCTATCTTGGAAATATGATTCAAATGGATCTTTGTACATATAATCAGCACCTTGGACTTCCTCGTATGGATGCTTCCATCTCCGCACTTTTCAACGGCTTTGGAACACAGTTGGGCCAAGGCTTTGGCGGTTGGATACTCGGCTTTGCACTCACTGTTGCGGGCTACGTAGAGTCCACTGGTGAAAATGTAGTTCAGCCCGAAAGCGCGCTCATGGTTATCAAGCTTATGTATAGCTTAATTCCTATGGTGCTTATGGCAATCCTTGCAGTAATTGCATTTAGACTTTCCAAACTTGCAAAGAAAATCCCCGAGTACGAGGCAGAGATTGACGCGCATGCTGCTGCACAGAACACTGAAGAATAATGAATTTACATAATTACTTTATCACTACTGACCGTCCCTTCGTCGAGGGGACGGTTGAGGTGTTTTCTCAAAAGATATCTATAAATTCCCCCCAAAAAGCGAGATTGGATATTACCGCGCTTGGTCTTTATGAAGCGGAAATTAACGGTAAAAAAATTGGTGATAAGCTTTTTACACCAGGATTTACATATTATCCAACCCACCTTTATTACCAGTCCTATGACGTGACTGATATGCTCTCAAACGATTTTGAACTAAAGGTGTATCTTGCACAGGGATGGTATTGCGGACGCTTTACCTTTGATAATAAAGTCCAAATATACGGGGAACGACCTGCTGTGTCGTGGATTTTAACAGTTGAGGATTTAGAAGGGGAGCATGTTTTTTGCTCGAGCGATAATGATGTTAGTACTGTGCCATCTCCGTATGAGTACGCAGGATTTTATGACGGCGAGATTTATAACGAGGGTGTAGTGCGTGAGTTATATCCACCTGTAAAATATTCAGGTGAGATTCCAACAATCATTGAAGAAAGTAATATCTCCGTACGTATGCGCGAGAAAATGCCTATAAAGTCCGTTACATGCAATGGCGAAACCACAATTATTGACTTTGGGCAAAACTTTGCGGGTATTATTTGTATCAATCCCGAGAACATGAATAAGGAATGTCTCAAGCTTAGACATGGTGAGATACTCAATCCCGACGGCTCGCTATACACTGCAAATCTTCGCAAAGCAAAGGCGGAGATTGTGTATCACAAGAGTGAAAATACCGCTCTCTATAGGCCTAGATTTACATATATGGGATTTAGATATGTCGAGCTTTCGGGTTGCGAATACAGCGACGGGCTGATTGAAGCATATGCAATACATTCCGATATGGAGCGAACGGGATATTTCACATGCGATAATCCTCTCGCCGACCAACTATACCGTAATCAGATATGGGGCCAAAAATCCAACTATATTGAAGTTCCTACCGATTGTCCCCAGCGTGATGAACGAATGGGATATACGGGTGACGGGCACGTTTTTGCTCAAACAGGAGCATATAATTATGATACCGAGGAGTTTTGGGCAAAGTTTTTGAAGGATATTCGTTACTCGCAGGAAAAAAACAAAGAGGGTTACGTTGCTCCAACGATCCCTGCACCTCCCGGTGAGCAGGGAATTGGATTTATGTCAATGCTCGGTTGGGGAAATTGTATTACCATCATTCCTACGATGCTATATCGTCATTTCGGTACGGATAAATACATTCGAGAGTACTATGACTGCATAAAGAAACATGTTGATTGCGAAATTCGCAAGATGGGTGGGCTTTTCGGTAAGAAGGATTTGTGGATATCCCCAAGTCTTGGTGACTGGCTTGCAACTGGCAGAGATGTTAAGTTTATGGCTATGCATAATGGCCCTGTTTCCAATGCGTTTATAGTTAATGACCTAAAAATCATTTCTTGGATCGCTGAATATCTTGGCAAGAAAGACGAGTCAAGTTACTACGAAGCGCAACTTGAAAAAACTAAAAAAGCGTATATCAAAGCATTTATCAAGAATGACGGAACAATGAAGGATGAGTATCAAGGCGCTTATATCATGGCGCTCGCATTAGTCCTTGACAGTTGGGAAGAGATGTACGCAAAGGTTTATTCAAATCTTATGAAAAGATTAAAGGCGGATGGTATGCAAACAGGATTTTTTGCCACAGAGCATATTTTGCCACTTCTTTGTGACAACGGGGATGAAAAACTCGCGTTTGATTTGTTGCTCGACGAGCGTTGCGGTGCTTGGATGTACCAAATAAATAATGGGGCGACCACCACGTGGGAACGCTGGGATGCGCTTCGTCCTGACGGTAGCGTTAATGAAACGAAAATGTCAAGTGATAATATGGTTTCCTTCAATCATTACTCATTTGGCAGTGTCGGTAAATTTTATTATGAGTATATCCTGGGTATAAAGCCCATCCAAAAGGGATTTTCAAAAATTAGAATCGAACCTCACATTGATGCCCGAATTGGTGCTTTTAGTGGTAGATATAGGGATATTTCAGTGAGCTTTGATGGCGAAAATTTGAATGTCAAAACGCCCGTTGAAGCAATATTGATCCTTCCCGATGGAGAGAAACATTCACTTTCCTCCGGAGAATACGTCTTCAAAATAAAGGAGAAAAAAGATGTCTGAATTTTCAAAGGGTTTTCTCATTGGTGCATCAACTGCTGCGCACCAAGTAGAAGGTAATAATATATATAGCGATTATTGGACTATGGAACATATGCGCTCAACGAGCTTTGTTGAGCCTAGCCTTGATGGCGTAGATCATTACAATCGCTACAAAGAAGACATAAAAACTCTTGCTGATGCGGGGCTTAATGCTTATAGATTCTCAATCGAGTGGGCGAGAATTGAGCCTAAAGAGGGAGAGTTTAATGAGAATGAAATCAAGCACTATTCCGATATGCTTGATTATTGTAGGGAATGCGGAGTTGAGCCCATCGTAACTCTTCATCATTTCACAAGTCCCAAGTGGCTTATTGAACGCGGCGGATGGGAGTGCGAGGACACAGTCAATTATTTTGCTAGATACTGTGGATACGTTGCCAAAATGCTCGGCAGCAAGCTTAATTATGTTTGCACTATAAATGAGGCAAATATGGGTCTTCAGCTATCCGTAATTGCAAAAAGATATCTCAAAAAACTGCTTTTTGGCAAAAAAGAAAAGACCGACGGTCAGGCGCAGGTCGGTGTGAATCTTCAACATATGATTGAGAATATGAAGATTGCCAAAACAGAAAATATTGAGGTTTTTGGAACTGAAAAGTTAAATACCTTTGTTTCTTCAAGAACGGAAGAGGGTGATTTGCTTATTTGCCGCGCTCACACAGCGGCAGTGAAGGCAATTAAAGAGCAAGCCCCCCATACAAAAGTTGGTCTTACACTTTCTTTGCATGATATGCAACCTAATAAATTTGGCAAACGTCACGCAAAAAGGGAGTGGTACAGGGAGTTCGGTCACTATTTGCCCTATATTAAGGGTGATGATTTTATCGGAGTGCAGAATTATACTCGCTCACAATTTAATTTCTTCGGTCAAATTGATCCACCCAAGGATGCTGAACTCACTCAAATGCAGTATGAGTTTTATCCTGAGGCAATAAGTAACGTTGTCCGTGCGGTAGCTAAGGATTTTTCGGGAGAGATACTTGTAACTGAAAATGGAATTGCTACTTCCGACGACTCTCGTCGCCAAGAATTTATAAAGAGAGCGCTCTCAGGTATAAAAATGTGCATAGCTGACGGTATTAATGTCGTTGGATATTGCCATTGGAGCTTGCTTGACAATTTTGAATGGCAAAAGGGATATTCAATGACATTCGGTCTTATTGCTGTTAATAGAAAAACACAGATAAGAACTCCCAAGAAGAGCCTTTATCTCCTTGGTGAATATACAAAACAATAATAATGGTGAATTGCTTTATTACTGTGCGCGGCAATAAACTTTTGTGGCGGACGGATAAAGACAATTTAAAAACAAATGGCACTCTTCAAAGAGTGCCATTTGTTTTTATTTCAATGATGTAGATATAAACTTTAGAACTAAAAAGCTTTGAAATTGATGAATAAAATTCCTTTTGCGACAAAAACTAAATTAGCAAGAAAACAAAAAAATGCAAATTTGGTTGAAAATAAAGGAGATTTTTATATATGAAAGCAACGGGAATTGTTAGAAGAATTGATGACCTTGGACGCGTTGTTATCCCCAAGGAAATCCGCCGCACTATGAGAATACGTGAAGGCGACCCTTCTCATACAACATTGACACTTTTCGACAGATTTTGCAGGGCGATACATAGTGTGGCAAATAGATGCAAATGAAAAGAGGAGCAGTTTTTATACTGCTCCTCTATATAAATATTATGTGGTTTTTCTATATTCAAACGGTGTAAGTCCAACTTGCTTTTTGAACATATTTTGAAAATGTGATTGACTTGAGAAGCAGAGGTAATTGCTTATCTCACTAATTGGTTTGTCGGTATAGCGCAAAAGGGATTTTGCTTCACGAAGTCGGCACTCGGTTATATATGCGCCGATGCCCATTCCAAGTTCTGCTTGGAACTTTTTGAAAAGATATGCACGGCTTTTGCCCGAAAAAGTCACGACATCATCTGTGGAAATTGGCTCATTTATATGAGTTGAAATGTACTGCATACAGGTGTAAATTTCTTTTGAAACTCCCTCGGGGAGCTTTTTTTGTGCAATGCGCTTCACAAAGTCCATTGGCATATTATATTGCAGGTTTTTAACAGCTTCTTCACTTTGCAATTTCTCACATTCCTGAATATATGTATCAATCAACTGATACGTTTCCTCAATATCAAGTCCGCCGGGGATCGCGGCGAATTTGCCAATCACTGTCACCAAGCCGATGAAGATGTTTTTTGCTTGACGCAAAGGAGTTTCAGCGAGCTTACCCTCGTTTGCCGTATTCGGCATTTTTGCCGAGGCGAGAAGGAATTGATTAAGCTTTTCAACCTCGCCATTTTTGATGAGGTCAAGCATTTGCTGTTCAAAAGGATATGTCCCGTGAGTTCTTGCGTTTTCTCGATCATTAAATTGCTTCTCGGAGTGGTGCTGACCAATAAGCTCCTGAATATTTGTGTCCGTTATTCCAAAGCTGTCGGAAATGCTTTTATGCTCGCCCGTGAATACGAAATGCTCGTGTATTAAAAGGTTCATAAATTGATTATAGGTATAGAGGGGAATGCCTCTCAAAAATGTTTCTATTTCGTTATAAAGAAGGGGAGAAATAGCATTTTTGCTTATATACGAGCGCACAAATCCCTCGGTGATGGGTGTTGAATAAGCAGGACCAAAGACAAAAGAATGAATGCCGTCGTAGCATTTTACAAGCCCGAAATAGCCCGTGTCCGAGGAAACGTGAATTGCGGGGCTTTCCATTTGATTTAATTTTGAGAACACGAAGGGGTAGGGGTCTCCCTCATTATAGAAACCTGAGGCGCAGACAAATTTGTCATTCTCGTAGAGAGCTATTGGAAGATAGTGTGAAGCGTAAAAAATATCGCAATATGTCTTAAAATCCATCATATTTTTACTCCGAATATACTAATTTACATAATTATATACTATTTTGCAATACAATGCAATAGGGAAATGGTAAAATTATAATGTAAAATTGTATAGAAAGGGGTTTTTCTATTGGATTTTAATAAAAATTGGCTATTTTGCAAGGTGGGGGACGAACCGTTTGAGGTGGATTTGCCGCACGATGCGATGATAATTGAAAAAAGAAATTCCTCCACTCGAAATGGTATTAATTCGGGTTATTTTCCAGGCGGAAAATACGTTTATGAGAAGAATTTTAACATCGACAAGGCGGATATTGAGAAATCACACGTCTTGCATTTTGAGGGTGTTTATCAGAATTGCAAGGTGATGATAAATGGCGCTCTTGCAGGCGAGCACAGATACGGATATACCGCATTTGACGTCGATATTACACCTTATATCGTGGCAGGAGAGAACACAATTCTGGTACTTGTTGACAACTCACTTGAGCCGAACTGCCGTTGGTATTCGGGCTCGGGAATTTATAGACCCGTCAGCTTGCTTGTCAGGGATAAGGACTATATTTGCGACGTGGATATCAAAACTCTTGATATTGCTCCTGCAAAAATTGAAATCAATGCGAGAACGGTTGAAAATTCGGACGTTTCAGCTCAGATATATGACGGCGAAAATCTTGTCTATAGCGGAAAAGCGGGTGTAATTGAACTTAATGATGCTAAACTGTGGAGCACAGAAAGTCCCTGCCTGTATGAGCTTGTGCTTAAGAGCGAGAAGGACGAGGTAAGACGGAAATTCGGCATACGAAAGCTTGAATGGAGCGCCAAAGAAGGACTTACCGTAAACGGTGAGCGAGTTCTGTTGCGCGGTGGTTGCATTCACCACGACCACGGAGTTCTCGGCGCTCGCGAATACAGAGAGGCAGAGGAGAGAAGAATTAAAATCCTTAAGGAAAACGGCTTTAATGCCGTGAGAATTGCCCATCACCCTGCATCGCAAATAACACTTGATGCCTGTGATAAACTGGGTATGTACGTTATGAACGAGACCTTTGACGGCTGGTACACACCAAAGACCTATCACGACTATTCAAGATGGTTTTACAACGATTGGAAGTCGGATATCGAGGCAATGGTCCTCTCGGCTAAAAATCACCCATCGGTTATTATGTACTCAATAGGTAACGAGGTTACAGAAACTGCCGAGAAAAAAGGTGCTGCGCTTTGTCGTGAGATGACGGATTTTGTTCACTCGCTTGACGATACTCGACCAGTAACGGCAGGTGTGAATGTTCTTCTCAATGTTTATACAAATCTCGGAATAGGAGTTTATCGCGACAAGGGTAATTACAAGCCTGAGCCATTGCCCGATGGTAAGAAATATAAGG
>JAZRHW010000047.1:0-4330 GCA_045644965.1 Eubacteriales bacterium | reverse complement strand
GTCCTTGATAATTTGTGTATCGTGAGCCAAAACGCCATCATCATCAAAGAAGTAAGATGCAGTGGAGAAAGTTGCAGCCGCGCCGTCGTGCATATTGCAAATGGGGGACGCAACGTAATCGCCAACATAGTATTTTGCAAGCGCTCGATCCTTAACAAACTGGTCCATCTCTACACCGTGACCAAATGCCTCGTGGGCGATAAGTCCCGAAATTGAGGGGTCGGTGATAACATCATAAACACCCGGAACTATTGGCTTTGCATTTGCGAGCTTTTCGCACTTGTTAACGAGCGCGTCGATATGTGAGGGCATCTCACTGAGTGCTTCACCCATAAGGTTGGAATATGTACCCTCTCTTGCCATAACCATTTTTTCGCCCTCGCGGTAAATGCCAACCGCCATTACGTTGACCCAAGAATAGAACTGGTCGAGTTCACGGTTTTTGGAAATAAAGAGCTTAGAAACTGTAAAGGGCATCACCACAACCATTGCATTAAGGAGCTTATCGCTCTTTGAAAGAATGGCATCTCTGATTTCTACACATTTTGCAAGCAGCTCCTCGTCCGAAAACTGATCAAAATCGCACTCTCTGGTAAAGGACTGCACCATTGGCTCGTCCGCAGGAATATTAACGGAGATTTCTCTTTCCACAAGAGACTCCTCAACCTTAACGGCACCAATGATTTTAGCCGCAAGCGCGGGGATATCCCCCGAAATATCGTCAATCGAATATTCAAAGAAAGCCCTGCCGTTATGCATCTTAACTACAAAACCGCACTCCGCTGCACCGCCCTCACCAATATCGGACATATGGCGGTTAACACGAATGGCGGTGGACTTAACGTCGGAGCCAAGAATTCCAACGTAAGCATAGGTCTTGCCAAGCTCATTTACAAGCGCACGGCACGCCTCTCTCCTTGAATTTAAAAATTCAGAAAAATTCATTTTTATTACCTCCTATTAGGATAAAATGTACTATGCCTCAATTGTAGCACTTTTAGAGTCCGCTTTCAAGACACTTAATTAAAATATGCTTTATTTTTTGTTATTTTTTTGCTTTTTAGTGTTGTAAAATTTTGCTTTTAATGTTACAATAGTGAAGTAAAGTATTTTTTTGTAAGGAAGTCAATATGAATAACGAAAACAAAAACACAGGAGCGCTTGCAATAGCGCTTGTTCTATGCCTTATAGTGCTGGTAATACTCGCAATTTGCGTCTATGAAAAATTCACTTCATCCACACCAGTAGTAACTCCCGACGATCCCGATAACAAGCAGTACGTCACCATTTCCAACCTTATGGGAATGAATCTCGCTGATGCAAAAGCGATACTTGATGATGCGGAAATCGTTTATGAAATAGTACAGACAGACTCAGAATTCTATAACAAGGTGCTCGAGGTTGAGTATCTCGGCAAAGCCGAGGGGGAAAATCTCCTCATCGAGCTTGGAACAACAGTTAAGCTCCATGCCAACGAGGTTGATCCGAACAAGATCATCTACCTCACATTTGACGATGGCCCAACTAGAGATAACACATTTAGTATTCTCGATACTCTCGATCAATACGGTGTCAAAGCAACGTTTTTTGTGCTCGGCAACCGTATAATCCAGTATGCAGATAGAATCACCGCCACAATGGACCGCGGTCACATTGTTGCTTGCCACTCCTACTCACATGATCTAGATAAATATTCCGATGGCTTCATTTATGCATCAACTGATGCATTCTTGCACGAAATTGAAATGTACGAGAGCGCACTCCGCGGTGCTGAAATTCAAAACATTAACAAAATTTTGCGCTTCCCCGGCGGAACCTGCACAAATGGACATCTCTCTAAAGAGGAATCTCTTGAATACATAACTGCAGCACGAAATGCAGGCTACAAGGTATATGACTGGACAGCACTTACAAATGACGCAGACAGCTCTTACAAACTTGACGGCGAGAGCGATAAGGATTACTTCCTTCGCTCACTCAAGGAGAGCTTGAAACAGTCCACAGAAAAGGGTCTCCCCCTCATCGTCCTTATGCACGATAAGGCGGTTACCAATGAGTGTCTTTCTTATATTCTCGACTACCTTGTATCCGAGGGCTATGTTTTTGACACCCTCGACCACTGCCCCGAATATACTTTTGCGGAGAATTGATTTATGTTGTCCAAAACGGTAACGGTCAAAATTGACCGCCCACTCGGCTCGGCACACCCCGATTATCCCGATATGATATATCCCGTAAATTACGGATACGTCGAGGGTATTATCGCGCCCGACGGCGAGGAGCAAGATGCGTATGTTCTTGGAGTTGATGAACCCCTTGAAATATTTACAGGCAAGATAATCGCTATTATCCACCGCAAAAACGATGTCGAGGATAAATGGGTGGTTGCTCCCAATGGTATGACATTCACTACCAACGAAATACGCGCAAAAACTAACTTTCAGGAAAGATATTTTGATATTGAAATAATAATGAAATAGAAAAAGCCCTCAACCGAGGGCTTTTTGTTTTTGTGTTAAAAAATATTTTTCTCAAATTTTGGAGTAAAATCCTTTTTTGCGGACTCCTTGTCCTGCGAAAAGCCGTCAAAGCCAAGAGAGAGCGCATAGGAAAGCACCTCCTCATATTCAAAGCTCGTGAGCCTGCGCTTTAAATTTTGGGGCGCGTTCTCACTTGCAAAATCGGGCGTATACTGACGCATAAGCGAAAGAGTTACCTCGCTCGCGGGCAAAATTTCGGATATATATTTTAGCACCGCTTTACTGTCTTCACGGCATGCGGGCAAAACGAGATGGCGCACAATAAGTCCACGCTTCGCTATTCCCTTTTCGTCAAGTGTGAGCTTTCCGACTTGACGGTACATTTCGCAAAGCGCCTCGCCCGCCACTCTTGCATAGTTTGGTGCATTTGAATAAGTACGCGCCAAATCGTCATTAAAATACTTAAAATCGGGCAAATATATATCTACAAGACCATCAAGAACTCTTAAAGCTTCCAAGCTCTCGTACCCACCGCAGTTGTAAAGTACGGGCAAGCTCAATCCCTGCTTTTTTGCTTTTTCAAGTGTTTTTGCAATAAAAAACGAATATGGTGTAGCCGTTACAAGATTTATATTGTGCGCTCCGCGAGCCTCAAGCTCAAGCATCTTTGCCACAAGCTCGTCGTCGCTGTATTTCTTGCCCGCAACCTCTCGACTTATGTCACGGTTTTGACAAAACACGCACCTCAAATTGCAGCCCGAAAAGAAAATCGCGCCCGATCCGTGCGTGCCGCTAATGCATGGCTCTTCCCAAAAGTGAAGATCGGCAGAGCCAATAATATATTCATTTGTTACACCGCAAAATCCGATTTCTCCGCGTTCTCGATCCACCGAGCATCCTCGCGGACACGCCAAACACTTTTGCACAGCTCCACCTCCCTTTTTTCTTAATTATATCCTTTTCCCACACTTTTTTCAAGTATTTAATTGATTTTGATAAATTATTATTGTATAATGACTATATAATTAAGTTAGTAATCCAATTTTGGAGGAAAATATGAAAATAAAAAATGCTGAAATTCTTTGCGTTGGCACCGAGCTCCTTCTCGGTGAAGTAATAAACACCAACGTAGCATATCTTGGACGTGCACTCGCGCGCCTCGGCATCTCGGTATATCACACCAGTGTTGTTGGGGATAACTCCCACCGACTTGAAGAGGCCATTAAAAGCTCTTTGGAGCACGCCGACCTACTCATTTTGACGGGTGGTCTTGGCCCAACGTATGATGATCTCACAAAAGAAACCGTTGCAAGAGCACTCGGACTTCCGATGGTAAGGGATGAGAAGATTCTATCTGAAATAGAAGGCTATTTTACCTCAATCGGCCTCCCCATGCCTGCGAACAATGCAAAGCAAGCGGATATCCCCGAGGGCGCTATCGCCCTTCCCAATAAATTGGGCACGGCTCCCGGAATATTTATCGAGCACGATGGACATGTTGTTGTACTTCTCCCCGGCCCGCCCGCAGAGCTTCACCCCATGTTTGACGAATCAGTTTTCCCGCGCCTTCGCGAGATGAGTGACAAGATCCTCGTATCCCACAATATTCACATAATGGGTATGGGCGAGAGTGCAATCGAGGAGGTTCTATTCGACCTTATGAAAAATAGCACCAACCCTACTCTTGCCCCCTATGCAAAAGAGAGCGAGGTGCGCCTTCGCGTTAGCGCGCTTGCACGCAGTGAAGATGAGGGTGAAAAAATGTGCGCCCAGATGATAGAAAAGGTGAAAAACTCCCCCGTTGGAAAGCATATCTATGCCTTGGATGCAGAGCGCATTGAAAAGCTCGT
>JAZRHW010000046.1:0-1774 GCA_045644965.1 Eubacteriales bacterium | reverse complement strand
TGAAGCAAAGGTACAGCAGATGATCGAGCAGTTTGACGGCATTGAGCTCCCCTGGGGAAGAGTAAACGGCGCGTTTATCGTAAGCGAAAACATGGCCGACAACGGCGGTATGGCAGTTACTCTTCACATTATGGCAAAGATGGAAGGCGCATCCTATGAGGAATACTTCTGCAACTGGGCAAGAGTTTGGTGCCAAAAGGCAAGACCCGAATACAGCAAGCTTCTTTTGTCCGTTGACGTTCACGGACCTTGCATTCTTCGTGCGAATATGCCTCCAAGAAACTTCTCCGAATGGTATTCCGCATTTGACGTTACCGAAAATGATCAAATGTATATCGCACCCGAAAAGAGAATTGTTATTTGGTAATAAACAAAAAAACACCGAGGATTTATTTCCTCGGTGCTTTTTTATTATTTATTTCCTTTTGTCAAGCTTTGGTACTTACTTTGGTCACCAAAGTTATCTTCTCCCATAAAGCTTGCGATAGTATGCGCGATTTGGATGTTTTCAACATTTTGTCCGTTGAAAATCTCCGCGCCATATCCGTAAGCGAAAATCAAAACGTCGGCAGATGAGTGGTCGTCAAGGTGGTATGCAAGAGTACCGTCTTCCTCGGGGCGAAGGTCGCCCGTTTCGTGATCCGCGGTTATAAGCACGAAGGTCTCGGGATTATAGAACGCAAATTCCATAAATCTCGCTATAACCTGATTAAATCTAACGAGGGCATTGAAGGTACCTTCCATATTATTGTCGTGGCAATTCTTGTCTATGTATGCTTCCTCATACATAATAAAGAAGCCGTCCTTATCCTCTGAAATCTTGGAAAGAGTATCCTCTACCTTACCTTCGATAATGCCCATATATTTGGTATTATAATAATTGTATCCGCATTCAATTATTGTGCCGTATTTGTCCTGAGTTGCATATATTGAATTAAGAATGTGTGAGGTTTCGCCGCGCTCGTCAGCATGGGCCGAAAATGATGCGGGAGTTGCACCGTTTTTAACCTCCGTTGACATTACCGCCGTTGCTTTGCCACGTTCACCTGCAAGCTCAGTGAGGGATTTCACATCGTTGAGGTTTTCATCTCGTCCGATATATCCGTTGATAGTTTTGATTCCGCAAGCAAGTGCTGTTCCACCCGCGGCACTATCGGTAGTGCCCGAAAGGGAATCAGTTCTCGAACTACCCATATAGGGGAACAAGTAGCCGTAGAAAAAGTCTTCTCCGTCACTGTATTCGATATCATTTTCCATATAATCGAAAAGCTTGGTTTGGTAAACACCCATTCCGTCGCCTATGAGCAAAATGAAGTTTTTAGCTTCTTTAATTATAGGCTCATGAATGGAAACAGTCTCGGGAACTGTGGACACTTGGGCATCAGCTGAAGCATAAGTATCCATAAAGAAATATGCCGCTGCAGCGATAATAAAGTAATCACCCTCAAGAGCTACGCTGCCCTCGTTTGCCAAAATTGCAAATTCAAAGCCCTCGCAGTCCGCTTCAAGAGCTTTGGAAATAGGTCTTGAAGTTTCGCCAACAACGATTTCGTGAGCACCGGGTGCGGAACTGTCGTCAATGATCTCAAGCTTTACTCCGTATCTTTGATCGGACATGTTTTTAATATATTCGGCGGCTCTCTTGTTGTAATCAAGCCCCTCAAAATCATAAACTATAGTGAATTCTGATAAGCTTACTCCGTTGATCGTTGGCGGAACCCAAGGATCGTTGCAGGAAGTAAGGGTCGTTACTACTGATACTATTATCAATATT
>JAZRHW010000045.1:0-3434 GCA_045644965.1 Eubacteriales bacterium | reverse complement strand
AATGTTTTGCTACATTTTCAAAAAGGTAAACGTGTGGCGAAATGCGGCAATTTGCCTTGCGTTTTCCATCTGCGTGGAACTTCTTCAGCTCGTTACAATTCTTGGTAACCCCGCGACCGAGGACCTTATTACTAATACCGTAGGTTGCTTTATCGGTTTTGGACTCTACCACCTCATTTTCAAGCGAATTTCGGTTAAAAACAGTGTGAGAACCCTCGCGGTTGTAAACACCTTGCTCGCGATTGCCAGCATTGTTGCGGTTGTCACCCTCGTAATGTCGGGCGAGACAATAATTGGAATAATTACAAGAACGCTTTGATATACAAAAAAGAACCTCGGGTGAGGTTCTTTTTTTGTTTGTTATTTGACATCAAACAATCTCTGCGAGTGCTTCGATATCCTCTTTTGTTGTGGCAAAGGAGGTAGCAAAGCGGACAACGGTGCGTTCATCGGGGAGTTTTTCCCAGAAGCCGAATCGGCATTTTTCGCCTATTTTTGCCATTTGCTCATTATTCAATATGATAAACTGCTGATTTGTAGGCGAATCGAGAAAAAATTCATATCCGCGAGATGCGAAAAGCTTTTTGAGTTCTTCGGCACGGTCGATGGCATTCTTGCTTATATCAAAATAGAGATTATCTGTAAAAAGTGCCTCAAACTGAACGCCTGTGAGACGTCCTTTAGCAAGCATTGCGCCATGCTGTTTTGTTTGAGAAAGGAAGCGCTCGGGCGCTTCTCCCTTTTTGAACACGACTGCCTCGCCACAAAGCGCACCAATTTTTGTTCCTCCGATATAGAAAACGTCGCAAAGCTGTGCTATATCGGGCAAGCTCAAGTCGCTTTCGCGGCTCATGAGTCCGTAGCCGAGGCGCGCGCCATCAAGAAAGAGTTTCATTCCGTACTCGTCGCAAAGCGCACGAAGGGAAGTGAGCTCATCTTTCGAGTAGAGTGTGCCGTACTCGGTGGGGTGGGATATATATATCATTTTAGGAACGACCATCATTGCATTATTTTCGTCGCTCCAAAAGTTTTTGAGGTAATCCTCAACAGTTTTTGCTTTAAGCTTTCCAATTTCAGCTTCAAGCTCGATAACCTTATGTCCCGTCAACTCAATTGCGCCGACCTCGTAGAGTGCGATATGTCCCGTTTTTGCGGAAATTACGCCCTCAAAGCTCTTCAACATTGTTGAAATTACAACTTGATTTGCCTGTGTGCCGCCCGTGAGGAAATAGACCTCGGAGTCGGGGGAATTGCATGCTTTTTTTATTAGATTTTTAGCATTTTGGGTATGAATATCGTTGCCGTAGCCCGACATTACCTCGTTATTCGTTTTGATGAGTGCCTCGAGCACCTTTTCGTGCGCGCCAAGTATGTAATCGCTTTCAAATGAGAGCATATTTGTACCTCTTTTTCGTTTTTTTACATTTTAGCACATCCGTGCGGTATTGTCAATCAAAAAAGTTTTTGGGGCTTTTACTGTTTCATTTTTTCGTAAAGCTTTTCGAGGGCGCTTTTTTCAAGACGGCTGACGTAGGAACGCGAAATGCCGAGCTTCTCCGCTATTTCCTTTTGTGTCAGGGGTTTTCGCACACCCAAAACTCCGTACCGCATGGCGATAATTTGTCTTTCTCGCTCGTCAAGGGCATTTTTTACAAAGCGCAGGGCTCGCTCAATCAAAATTTTGCGGTCAAATTCCTCGCCCAAGTCTTCATTAGTACTGATGACGTCCATGTACGTTAGCGGATTTCCGTCGCGGTCAACGTCGATGGTTTCTCCGAGTGAAACCTCGTTTGCGCGCTTCTTTTTTGAGCGAAAGTTCATCAAAATTTCATTTTGTATGCACCTTGAGGCGTAACTTGAAAAGCGCGTGCCTGCATCTTCCTTGAAGGTATCGACCGCCTTGACAAGCCCTATTGTTCCTATCGAGGTGAGATCCTCGTGGTCGGGGGACGTGCCGTAATATTTTCGCACGATATGGGAAACAAGGCGCAAATTGTGCAAAATTAATTTATCTCGCGCAGCATCGTCGCCCGCGTGGAAGCGCTCGAAATATTTATTTTCCTCTTCCGCGGAGAGTGGGGGCGGAAATTTGTTAGGTGTAGAAACACCCAAAATAAAGTGATAAACGTGAAGAATTATTGAAAAAATCAGACTCAGCATAAAGTACCTCCGTCGCCTTTTCGAGTAAAGGCGGTGTTTAATTTTATGCTGATTTTGCAAAATTTTGCTTGTACGGAGATTTTTATGTTATTTTTGGGGGATTTTTCATCATCCCCCCTAAAATCGTTCCCATCCAACTTCTTATTGACATTTACAATTGCTTATGATATTATTAATATAGAAAAATATGCTAATTTAGAGGTGGAAAGTATGGAAAAGGCGATTGGCGAGATCAGCACGGCGGCGCTCGCGTATCTCGGGGACAGCGTAATTGAAATTTGCGTCCGCGAGACACTTGTGAAAATGGGCGTTTCCAGCGCTAAAAATCTTAACAGTGCAGCTCTTCGCTTTGTGCGCGCTGAAGCTCAAGCCGAGGCGGTAATGAAAATTTTGCCGATTCTCTCGGATGAGGAAAATGCGGCATACCGCAGGGGACGAAACATTGGTCACACCAATGTTCCCAAGTCCGCAACTGTCGGTCAGTACCGCATGGCTACGGGACTTGAGGCGCTTTTTGGCTATCTTCACCTCAAGGGTGAGGGCGAGAGAATTAAGGAACTTTTCGCTCTTGCATTTGCAGACCAAATAAACGATTTTGAAAACAAGGAGATTTAAAAAATGAGCAATCCAAAAATTAAAATTATAGTTGAGGGCTTCGGTGAGATGTGCGCGGAGCTCTATCCCGACGTAGCACCCATCACTGTTGAAAACTTTATGGGGCTTGTTCGCTCAAATTTTTTTGACGGACTTATTTTCCACCGCATTATTCCCGGATTTATGATTCAGGGTGGTGGATTCGACACAAGCTTTGAGCAAAAGGAAGCAAAATCTATCAAGGGCGAATTCCGTGCAAACGGCATCAAGAATGATCTCAAGCACGAAAAGGGTGTTCTCTCTATGGCGAGAACATCAGCTCCGAACTCCGCATCCAGCCAATTCTTCATCATGCACGCGCGCTCACCCCATCTTGACGGCCATTACGCAGCATTCGGCAAGGTTTACGAGGGGCTTGAAGTTATAGACAAAATTGCGATGGTTCCCACAACCACAAGAATGTGGTACTACGAGAACTGCCCTCGCAAGGACGTTGTAATCAAGACCATTGAGGAAATTACAGAGTAATGGCTAAGGTAACTTGGCGCGGCGGAGCGCTCATCTCTCCGCTTCCCCCTACGATGGTGACCTGCGGTGATATGGAAAACTCCAATATCATCACGATAGGTTGGACGGGTATTACGAATACAATTCCACCGAAAACTTATATTTCGGTGCGC
>JAZRHW010000044.1:0-1528 GCA_045644965.1 Eubacteriales bacterium | reverse complement strand
TGTTCTCGGAAATGATTCCGAGGCAAAGCTCAGTGACGTCATTATGTTGGTATCGCTCAACGTAACAAACGGTGATGCCTACGTTATGCAAATTCCGTGAGATACTTATTTTAATTATATGGATGAATGCTACAAAATGATAAATGGCGCGCCAAGGGAGCTTGGCACGGAAGGGTTTCGCAATTTTTTGAGCGAGTCCTTGGGTGTGAACATTGATTTTTACCTATCTTTGACTCTTGATACGGTAGGGAAAATGGTTGATACGCTCGGTGGAATTGAATTGGACGTTCCGCACGATATGGATTATGACGATCCTGCTCAAAATCTCTCCATTCATATCAAGGCAGGCGAGCAAACACTTGACGGCGCGAGTGCCGTTCAGTTTTTGCGATATCGCTCGGGATACGTAACGGGGGATCTTGGTAGGGTGAATGCACAAAAGCTATTTATGGCGGCATTTATTGAGAGATTGGACGAAAACAAAAATCCTGCAAAAATTTTTAGGTTGTTTAAGTTACTGGCACAAAACTGTGACACAAATATTACCGAGCAGGACGTTATGAAAATTGCAAGTGTAGCCACACGATACGCGGACGGTGAGGTTTTTTACGTTACGGCTCCCGGTGAGGCAATTCAATCGCAAAAAAGCGGCGCGTGGTACTATGTATTATCCCGCCAATCCATGAGTGAGCTTTTATTTAATTACTTCGGTTCAAAGCCGGGCGAAAATATTTTTGACAAAGACAATAAATTTGTTGACAAGCGAGTAAAATCGTTTTATGATATATACGAAAAGCGCTGTGAATACAAGATATACAGTGATGATGACATTGATAATAATTTAATTGACATACATTAGATTGGAGAAAAATATGGAAGAAATGACAAATTTGAGTGAAGAGATAGTTTCTCTTGAAAATGCGTCCTCTCTTGAGGTAGCAAAGGCTATTGAGGGATTTTTGGACAATAAAAAGGGAAGAGACATCAAAGTTCTTCACGTAGAGGACGTAACAAGTATTGCGGATTATTTTGTAGTGTGCACTGCAACGAGCAACACTCACGTTAAGGCACTTTCAGGCGAGGTTGAATATCAGCTCGAGCGCCGTGGTGTGAATGCGTATCACATTGAGGGAAGGGACAACAATTCTTGGGTAGTTCTTGACTATTGCAACGTTCTCGTTCACATCTTTAATAGGGAAGCAAGAGATTTCTATAATCTCGACAAATTATATGAAAATACTACTGCAGTTGGGGAATAAGAAATGAAATACGAGCATTTAAATATTGAAAAGAAATGGCAGGAATATTGGGAGAAGAACCACACGTTCAAGACTGACGTTTGGGATTTTTCAAAGCCCAAATATTACGTTCTTGATATGTTTCCGTATCCGTCCGGTGTAGGACTTCACGCAGGTCACCCCGAGGGTTATACGGCAACTGACATTGTATCCAGAATGAAGAGAATGCAGGGCTATAACGTGCTTCACCCCATGGGATATGACTCATTTGGTCTCCCTGCGGAGCAGTA
>JAZRHW010000043.1:0-4708 GCA_045644965.1 Eubacteriales bacterium | reverse complement strand
CGTTATCGGTATGAGATACGGTTCTCTCTTCGATGCAACACAGACAATGGTTGCTAAGATCGACGAAGACACATATCAGGTACAGGTTGTTTCTTGGTACGACAACGAGAACAGCTACACAAGCCAGATGGTTCGTACAATTAAGTACTTCGCTGAACTCGCTTAATTAACTTGATAAAAAATAAAGGCATTGGAATTTCCAATGCCTTGTTTTTTATTTCAAAAATCTATAAATCTTAATTTGTTCGCGTATTCTCACAAAATAAAGTGTTATGAGCTTTGAGAGTGCTATATCGTAAGTAATAAAAGCAACAATGCCAAGAACGTAGGTTATTACAAGAATCCAACCGCCCTCAAATTCGTCGGGAACGAACAAGCTGAGAAATAGGAACATAAGCCCGAGTGCAGCATTACCCGTTACGAGCTTTATTGTCCATCTGACAAGCGCTGAGCCGATACGTTCTATATACGATTTGATTATCGGATAAAACCCCATAAAGCACGCATAAAAAATTGCAGGGCTCTTTTGAGGCAGTAGTACGATGGACAAGATGGCCGTTGCGAGATATGTCATCCACGCATATTTATAACCCATCTCAATAACTATAATAACAACGAGCAGCGACACTATCGCGCTCATAGTGAGGTCCAGCACCTCAATAGCACAACCAAGATACAAAATGATAACAGACAGTGCCGCGAGAACACCCGAAACAACTATTCTCTTATCAAAAGAAGTTTTTCTTTTTGCCATTTTGATATCCCCTTAGCAGCAACCGATAAGGTCTCCGCCCATACATTCACAGCAACAGTCCGCACAAATGAGTGAAGTACAACAATCAAGATCGCAGCAACCGTTTGACTGGTAGGTTCTATACGTGCCATTTTGCTGACTTCTCATACGGAAGGCATCTCTTGCATTCTGATACTCATGGTTATCGGGATCAAGACTACAAGCCATATCGAAATATCTTTGCGCGTCGGCATAGTATCCCTTTTTCACCATTACGCAGGCATAGAGGTAGTACCACTCCGCACCACGATTTTGCTGGGGTGTTGAAACGAGCATTTGCTCCGCCTCGAAAATACTGCCCATATTGATGAATTGGCGAACTCTTGTGTAAAATTCGCTACTGGATGAGCGACCGGGATTGAATCCGCTATCTCCGTAAGTGTTATTATTTTTAGCACCGCCGTTTCTCATCTTTTGAATTTCATCATATGCGGCGTTTACTTCCTTCATTTTTTCGTTTGCAAGTTCCGCAAGATCGGAATCCGCAAACTTATCGGGGTGATATTTTTTAACGAGCGCGCGATACGCGTCCTTGACTTCTTCGTCAGTTGCACTAGGTGTTATTCCAAGCACCTGATATGGATCTTTCATTTAAATTTCTCCTCTATATAAATTACTTATTCTCTACTTTACGGTGCTTATCGCACACCTTTTTAACACTTTGTGGCATACCGAGGCACAGGATATTTTTAATTATCTCGCTCCTCGTTTTGTCGGAGTCCTCATCAAGCAAATCTATTGCCGATAGAGCCAATGCCAACTCCGCCTCAAGCATTTTTGAAATGGAAATGAGGTTATCCTCACTAAAATTCTCGGCATCATATAAAAGCACAAATGGGTTATAGCTACCGCTTTTTCTATCCTTATCGTAATCGTCAAAAGCATCAACAATATAAATCCATCTGCCGATTCTCTTGCCAATATTTGAAGCGACGAGTTTTTTGTCGCCATCAAGGTTATATGAAAGCAAGCTCGCCATCATATCTCCAAAAACATCCGCAGGAATGTCTATGGAAGCGACCTCCCCCTCCTCAATATCATGAAGTTCAGCAAGCTTTTCGCTAACCAAACAAGCAAGCTCGGGAAGGTTTTTATCCGCTTCCCTCTCCATCTTAGAAAAGAAAAGCCTCAAAAATGATGCTATTGCGCGTTTTGCTCCCTTTTCATCATTTATATTGTCCTCGATTTTCCCCGCGGTCAAAATTCCGCCAACATATGCGGAATACTCAAGCTGGGGATTTATCTCAACAGTTTCAATCTTCTTTATTGGGTGGCGGGGGCATCTCTTTTTCACAAAAAGAACCTCTTCCCCTTCGAGCATCTCACGAATGAGTGCAAAAAAAGTCATATCGTAGCTCAAGGTAAGGCGTGAGGCGCACCCTGTACACTTGCCCATCGCGTGACATAGTCCGCAATAGGTAGCCCTATAATAGTCATACTCACGAAGGCGCAGGGACGGTTTTTCAACTATTACATATCCAAACATATTTCTTCCCCCTTCGTTATCTAATTTATACTTTTGATTATTGACTTTGCTTGCCGAATATGATAAAATATTACCGTAAAAATCTCAAAAAGGAGATACCTATGGCAAAAAAGCAAATTTGGTCGATGGATATCGACGGCACCACTCACACGGTTGAATATACCCAAAGAACACTATTCAAAAAAGCGAAAATAAAGATTGATGAGAACACCTATCCCCTCTACTCAGCTAAGCCCTTTGGCCCGAGTGAGGAAGCATTTCGCCTTGGTAGTGAAATGGCGATAATCTCTATTGCAAAAAACAAGAAAGCCACTCTAACCGTATCCGGTGATATAATATCAGAAAAGTAATTGATAGCCCCGTGGGGCTATCTTTTTTACAGTTCGTCAACGCCACCCTCAAGGTGCATTACGTTAACTTCAAGATTTCCGTTGCGAACACGGAGGTCATCAATGAACTCGCGAAGCTCGGCAACATTTTTCATTTTAATTCTATAAGTAAGCTTGAAAAGAGAGCCCATATTGGCTGTCTTTACGGAAAGAAGCGCATTGCTAACTGTGTATTTTTCAAAAACCTCATCAAACGCGCCGGTGAAATTAAGATTTTCGGGAACTGTGATAATGAGTTGCATTTCGCTCTCGCTACCGATCTTGATGATGGACAAAACAACGATACAAATGCACGCGATAAGTGTGAAGAGCACCGCAATACCAACGTAGCCTGCCGCACAAGCAAGGCCTGCAGTCATAGCAACGAAAAGAGAAACTATCTCACGTGCCTTTGCAGGAACAGAACGGAATCTGATAAGGGAAAATGCGCCTGCTACGGCAATTCCTGCACCAACATTACCATTAACCATAACGATAACTGTTTGCACGGCAAGTGGAAGCACGATAAGGCTTGCAAAATAGCTCTTGGAAACTCGTGAACGGAAGCAGGATGCAATCGCTACAAGTGCTCCGCAAGCAATAGCCAAACACGCACTGATAAGATATGTACCAACACTCATTCCACCTACAAAAATATTATTAAAAATATTCATAATCAATTATCTCCTTTTATTATATCGTAATATGCGTGGCCATACTTTGAAAATGACCTCGGGTAAATTTTACATTCCGATAATGCATCAACAAGCCAAAGTGGCATAGCACCCGGAGTTTTAATTTCAAGAATTCTTTTATCCGCATCCGTAATCGGTATTCCCTCTTGTATGTTTTCCGCGTCAGGAAAACCGTATCGGTATCTCAAATTTTCATCAAAGGTAAGTCTTACGTCGGGGTTTTCCTCCGCAAAGAATGCTTCTCGTTCGCAAAGTATGCAAACCTTGGGTTTTGGCTGATGGTAATAATTCATCAAATAGTCAATCTCGCGCATTATTTGCGTGTCCATTGGCGGTACTCCGCTATCTATATACTCAAACACTTCTTGTCTTGACATAGAAACTCTACGCTTATAGACTACACCTTTATACTTCTTTTTTATTTCAAAAAAGAGATTTTCATCGTCCCCCGGAACTCCGTAGCTTCTAACTCGGAGCTTTTCCTTATAAGAAACCGCATCAATGGAGTTTCTAATAAGTAAAAAGTCGGGAGTGTCTAGATAGAGCGAGCAAATCGTCTTTTTGCCGTATTTATCAGGCACAAGCTTATCTGCAATTTTGGGCATCAAGCGCTCATAATCTTCCTTGGATAGAAGATATTTTTTCTCCTTGCGCTTGAATATCATTATATCCGCCACTCTATCCCCCCTTTTTATACTATATCATATTATTTTACCATATTTTTATCTAATTGTAAATCAATATTCTTAAAAAATCTTGAAATTTTGCACTTTTCAGCATTTTTTAAGTTTTTTAGTTTAAAATGCCTTGTGCAAAGTTAAAAAATGTAATATAATATAGAAAATAACAAGAAAAGGAGCGTAATATGAATATTCTTATCGTTGAGGACGAAAAGCGTCTTGCTGATGCGCTTTCCCACATCCTTCTTGAACAAAAAAACATAGTGGACGTTGTTCACGACGGTGCCGACGGTCTTGCATATGCCGAAAGCGGTATATACGATTGCATTATTCTCGACGTGATGCTCCCTTCCATGAACGGCTTCGACGTTTGCCTTGAGCTTCGTCGCAAAAAGATAATGACTCCCGTCCTTATGCTCACCGCCAAGGACACTATCACCGACAAGGTAAGAGGACTTGACGCAGGCGCTGATGACTACATGACAAAGCCATTCTCTCCCGAGGAGTTATTGGCGCGTCTTCGCGTGCTCACACGTCGACGCGGCGAGGTTATACTCGACGAGATGACCCACAAGGACGTTACTTTGCACCTTGATTCCTCAACTCTATCTTGCTCTATGAGTGGAAAAAGCATACACCTGAATTTCAAGGAATGTGAGATGCTCAAAGCCTTTATGTCCAAGCCC
>JAZRHW010000042.1:0-1849 GCA_045644965.1 Eubacteriales bacterium | reverse complement strand
GGCCTTTTCTTTTGTTAGCTTTTCTTTGGGCCTGTTTTGGCAAAGAAAAGCGGCTAAAGACCTTTGGTATCAAAAATCCTTTAACGCTTTTTCTTTTGAGAAAGTAGCCCCAAAAGAAAACGTGGTGCGCATTAAATAATTTGTTTAATAAAGTTTTAGTGGCGCACCGACAAAACTCGCTTGTGGTCTTACAACCACATTTTGCAAGCAAAAACGCAGTTTTGCTAAATATAGACAAAATTTCTTAATACAAAAAGAAAACGGGCGTATTCGCCTGCGCGGCGAGCGCCACTGCGCGTGGAGCGGTCGCTTTTAAAAAAGCGACGCAAAACAATCACACGCAGCAAGCAAAAACTCCCCCATAATTCCCAATTTATCGCACAAAAAGCACCCACAAAATGTGGGTGCTTTCTATATCAGCAATATATTAAATTAGTTAGCTGCATCAACGATTGCAGTGAACTTCTCAGCAACGAGGGATGCGCCGCCGATAAGGCCGCCATCAACGTTAACCTTGGAAAGAAGCTCATTTGCATTCTTATCGTTCATAGAACCACCGTACTGAATAATGAGTTCTTCAGCAACGTCTCTACCATAGAGGTCAGCAACAACGTCACGGATAACACCGCAAGTTTCGTCCGCCTGCTCGGGAGTAGCTGTAAGGCCTGTGCCGATTGCCCAAACGGGCTCGTAAGCGATAATTACGTGCTTAAGCTCCTCAGCGGAGATACCTGCAAGGTCGAGCTTTGTCTGCATAGCAACTACCTCGTTAGTAATTCCTGCAAGGCGCTCTTCCTTAACTTCACCGAGGCAAAGAAGAACCTTAAGTCCTGCCGCAAGAGCTGCCTTTGTGCGAAGGTTTACAGTGTGATCAGTTTCGCCAAAGTACTGACGGCGCTCGGAGTGACCAATGATTACATACTCAACACCGATTTCCTTGAGCATTTTCGCGGAAACTTCACCTGTGAACGCACCCTTTTCTTCAAAGTGAACGTTCTGTGCGCCAATTTTGATATTGGAGCCCTTTGCAGCTTCCATAGCGGATGCGATTGTTACAAAGGGAGCGCAAAAGATGATGTCGCAATTATTCTTGCCCTCAACCATGGGCTTGATTTCATTGATGAAAGCAGTTGCCTCGGAAGGTGTGAAATTCATCTTCCAGTTACCTGCAATAACGTATCTTCTCATTTTATTTTCTCCTAATTATTTGTCTTCAAGGCATGCGATACCGGGAAGCTCAAGGCCCTCAAGGAACTCAAGAGATGCGCCGCCGCCTGTGGAGATGTGTGTGATCTTGGAAGCAAAGCCGAGTGTTTCGCAAGCTGCTGCGGAGTCGCCACCGCCTACGATTGTAGTTGCGCTGGAGCGAGCAAGCGCGTCAGCCATAGCAATAGTACCCTTAGCAAGTGTGGGGTTCTCAAATACGCCCATAGGACCGTTCCAAACAACTGTCTTTGCGTCAAGAACTGCCTGTGCGTAAAGAGCCTGTGTCTTTGTGCCGATATCACAACCCTCGCGGTCAGCGGGGATAGCATCAGCCTCAACCTCGAGTGTTTCAACGGGAGCGTCGATGGGGTTGGGGAAATCTGCGATAGTTACAACGTCAACGGGAAGAAGAAGCTTAACGCCATTCTCTTCAGCCTTTGCCATCATATCGCGGCAGTAGTCGATCTTTGTTTCATCAAGAAGGGACTTGCCAACGCCGTAGCCCTTAGCAGCGAGGAATGTATAAGCCATACCACCACCGATAATGAGTGTGTCAACCTTTGTGAGAAGGTTGTTGATAACGTTGAGCTTGTCAGCAACCTTAGCACCGCCAAGGATTGCAACGAAGGGACGCTCGGGAGTT
>JAZRHW010000041.1:0-4310 GCA_045644965.1 Eubacteriales bacterium | reverse complement strand
AATTTAGTTCGCGCAGCGAACCTTCCCGTATACTTTCTCAAGACACCATATAGTGTCTTTCTTTTTTTGTTTCCCACGTATGAGGAATTTAATTCATCTTTTTGCGAAGCAAAAAATTATGGGCAATAATGCGTCAGCATTATTGGTTCTATTTGTCGCCCCGCGACAAATAGTATCTCGATTCCCGTACGGTATGTTTCAGACCCCCCAAAAAAACGCTTTGCATTTCGGGATAGGGTTCGCATTTTTGACCAAACGACGATTGCCGCTCGCGATCAATCTCGTGGGCAAAAATAGTTCGCGCAGCGAACCTTCCCGTATACTTTTTCAAGACACCATATGGTGTCTTTTTTGTTCCTTTGTTCTTTATTCCTCAACAAAAAATCAGGATGCGTTGCATCCTGATTTTTTTGCTTTCATTTCCATCCGCCCTGCTCGATATATTTAGCGAGAAGATCGCGGGCATAGGTCTCATTATCGTACGCGGTAATTTCGGTACAGTTTGCCCAAGCATAGCTGGACGTCCATGTGTCCGCAATAATGTAATAGGTCTTATTGGGATCAACCTGGGACGCCTTTATCTTTGAATACTTGACATAATCATTATTGTTAAGGAACTTTTCAATAAGGTCTTTACCCTTAATGGAACAAAGCATAAGCTTGTTATCGAAAGGAAGTATCGTTTGAAGCTGTGAGTATGTAACAGTACCCCTTGGAATATTATACGGACTTCTTACATTGATGCTTCCGCCTGCGAGAACTATATCATACTGGTCGCCCCATTTAGCAACGCCTGCCTCATAATAAAGCTGTACTACCAACTTTGCAATAGCGTCACTTGAGCGATTTGTGGAGTTGTAACCAAGCTCACGGTTCACATAGTCAATTTGCTCTTTGTATTTATCCATAAGTTCCTCAACTATGGGATCGTCGTCGAGCTTTGAGCAATCTCTATGTTCAACATAGTCAGTAATGTTAAAGTCTATTTCACCGTTGGCGAAATTTACCTCAACCTCAACGTGGGCAATACCCTTGCCATTGTCACCGCCTGCCTGAAGATGAGGAACACCGTAGTTATCCTCAAATACATAATAGCTGTGGCTGTGTCCTTCAAAAACAAGGTCAATATATCCGCCCTTTGAGAGGGACTGGTCATAATATTTCGAGGTGTCTCCCGCATTCTTGTAGCTTTCACCGTCGTGGATCATATAAACCACGATATCCGCACCCGCCTCGCGAAGACGAACGGACTCTTCCTTAACGAGCTTTGTGAGGTCATCCTTGATTTTAAAGTGAATTCCCTTTGTCATCTCTCCGAGAATTGACGAATAGCAATCGCCAATTGCACCGATAAGACCAATTTTTACACCGCCGCGCTCAATCATAACGGATGCTTCACAATAGTCAACTCGCTCACCCGTTGCGTTATCATAAATATTGATTGCGAGGAACGGAAATTCTGCAATTTCAGAGTTCGCTCTAATGAAATCCTGTCCCCAGTCAAACTCGTGATTGCCAATAGTCATTGCATCAAAGCCAAGGTAATTCATCCAGTCGGTAATGAGTGCACCCTTCGTGATGTTGGATTCTCCACTTCCCTGCCACATATCTCCCGTGGAGATTATGACTGTATGCTCATCAGTTTCTTTTGCATTTTGCAAAAATGTGGTAAGCTCATCCACACCGGGTTGCTTGTTGGTATCCGCAAACTTGCCGTGAAGGTCGTTAAAATTATAGAAATCTATGGTCTCTACAACGTCGAGTTCACACTCGTCACAATATCCGTCATTATTAACATCCTTATGATCGGAATCATAATTCTCCCACTCGTCCTTTTTGTTGGTGGTAGACGTGGTTGTACTTGTAGTCGAAGATACACTTGTGGTTGACGAAGTGCCACTATTGATTTCACCACCAAAAATCTCACAAGAAGTGAGAACGGCAAGAATCATAACAAGCGCAAGAAGAAGCGCAAGTAATCTTAAATTGATTTTGTTATACATCGCTAACCTCTTATTTTTTTATTTTTTCCCAATATTCTCTTGCAGCGCGCTCGGTTTTGTTGTCGCCATAAGTATAATATTTTTTGTTTTTTAAATCATCCGGCAGGTATTGCTGCTTAACGTAATGATTCTCGTAAGAGTGTGGATATTTATAACCCTTATAAAGCGGTGAACGAAGATGAACAGGAATATCCTTACCAAGTCCCGCCTCAACGTCCGCCTTGGCAGCGAAATACGCATCGTGGGCAGTATTGGATTTTGGTGCGGTGGCAAGGAGCACCGCTGCATTCGAAAGCGGTATTGCCGCCTCGGGCACACCAAGCTCGCGAGCTGAATCACAACACGCTTTTACTATTGCTGCCGCCTGGGGATATGCAAGTCCGATATCCTCGCTTGCAATTACCTGCAATCTTCTGCAAACGGAAAGCAATTCACCGCAGTGAAGCAGTTTTGCAAGATAAAATACCGTTGCATCGGGATCGGAGCCTCGAATGGACTTTTGCAAACAAGAAAGAAGATCAAAATGTGCGTCGTCCGTAAAGTTATCAACAGGAATATGGAGCTCCTTTATAAGCTCCTTATCAATCTCTCCATCACAAGCATAATATGCGCCCTCAAGGAGATTTATTGCGTGACGCACGTCGCCGCCCGAACACTGTGCGATATACTCAAGTGCTTCCGCGTTTGCAACGATACCCGTTTCGTCTCTTTCATTCAAAAATCTCAATGCTCGTTCAAGCGCGCGGGATAACTCCGCTTTTGATACGGGCTTGAACTCAAAAAGCGTAGAGCGCGAAATGATAGCGTTATATATATAGAAATGAGGATTTTCCGTAGTGGATGCGATGAGCGTAACTCTACCGTCCTCCATATATTCAAGGAGCGCCTGCTGCTGCTTTCTATTAAAATACTGAATCTCATCTATGTAAAGAAGGATTCCGCCAAAGCCGAAAACATTATTCGTTTGAGCAATGATCTCCTTGACGTCGGAAATTGACGCACTCGTGGCATTGAGCTTGTAAAAATTCATTCCCGACTGCTTAGCAATTATACTTGCAGCGGTTGTCTTGCCCGTGCCTGGGGGGCCGAAGAAAATCATATTGGTCATTCTTCCCTTTTCCATCATACGGCGCAAAATTCCACGCTCGCCGAAAAGGTGGGACTGACCCACTATATCATCAAAGCTTTGCGGACGCAAAATATCCGCAAGAACCTCGTTTTTGTTTGCCATTCTTTATCACCTCGCATACATAGTTATTATACCATTTTTGTCAGGTCTTGTCAATATACCAATACCCACCTTTTATGGCAATCATTGTGGGTTGAAAGACATTGGCCTAAATGGTAAAATAAATATACGGTGGAAAGCTGCTCCACCCAATCTATGAAAGGAGATTTTCAGAAAAAAACTAAGAAAGGACATTTTTTATGATTACAAAAGCAAAGATTTTAAGTATTTTTTCGCTCATTCTCGCAGGCTTGATGCTCACCTCGGTAAGCGGCTTCGCAGCGCAAAAAAATGACTATGAACAAATACCGATCTCTATTGAGGGAGAGCTTCTCGGAGATGGCAAGGCACTACTAATAAATGAAATCACCTATATGCCGCTTCGTAAGCTTGCCGAAACCGTTAGACCCGATGCGAAAATCACCTATAACGATCGCACCAAAACGGCAACAGTAAGCTATGGGGACACAAAAATCACCGTTACAACAGGACTTCGATACATATCCGTGAACGGAAGATATTTCTACGGCAAGTCCCCCGTTCAAAACGTGAATGGATCTCTTTACGTTCCCATTCGCCCGCTTGCAAAGGCACTTGGTTTTGACGTTAAGTGGAATGCGGCAACTCGCTCGGTTAATCTCGTACGCGAGAGTTGGAGTATCGCGGATGCCGAGAGCTTTTACAACGCGGACGAGCTTTATTGGCTCTCGCGTATAATCGAAGCCGAGGCAGGCGGTGAAGTACTTGAGGGCAAGATTGCAGTTGGAAACGTGGTGCTTAATCGCGTAGCCGACAGACGTTATCCCAACACGGTATATGGAGTTATTTTCGACTTTAAGAACGGAATACAATTCACCCCCGCTTATACGGGCACTATCTACAACACACCCAGTGCCGAGAGCATAGCTGCGGCAAAAATGTGTCTTGAAGGATATGAAATAATCGACGGTGTTCTCTTTTTCTTTAATCCGAGAATTGCAACAACCAACTGGATTAGCAAAAATCGCCCCTTCGCAGGTCGAATCGGACTTCACGATTTTTATTACTAAAAAAAGGACGGAGCAATCTCCGTCCTTAAC
>JAZRHW010000040.1:0-3290 GCA_045644965.1 Eubacteriales bacterium | reverse complement strand
GGGCGGTAACGACCTCAGCGATATATATCTTTACTCGGAATATGCAATACTTGTAAAGTTATCCGATATGACCACCGTGGCACATCAAGAGGCGGATACGGTGATTTATCCTGCGTCCATGACCAAGGTAATGACCGTTATTGTGGCGCTCGATATGATAGAAAATCTTGATGACGGATATCTTGTAACACAGGAGATTCTTGATCAGGTTCCCGAGGGAGCTAAAAAAGCCTCACTCTCACTTTTTGTGGGCAAAACTGTTACCGTTAGAGATTTGCTTTACGGCGTTGCCTATATTTCAGGAGCTGATTCGGTTCTTTGCCTTGTGGATTACTTTAATTTGACAGTTGAGCAATTTGCCGCGCTTATGAATGAAAAGGCTGCGGAAATTGGACTTCAAAACACCACATTCGGTGGTGCAATAGGCATGGATGCCGAGGAAAACCAAACCACTTGCAGGGATATGGCGGCTATCATGGCGTATGCTATGGAAAATCCGCTTTGCAGGGAGATTTTCGGAGAAGAAACATATAAATTTGATTTTTATGATTTCACCTACAAAAACTCCACGTTTAACGGAGTTGTGTGGGAAAAATTCGGCAAGGATTCAACTACCATCGTGCCCGGATATACCCTTGTGGCTACGAAATCGGGTCTTGAGGACAAGGCGGGATATTGCCTTGTATCATTGCTCAAAAACAACATCACGGGCGAGGAATTTATATTAGTAACTGCAAATTCCGCCTACAAAAAGCCGTACAATCAAGCTCCGATATTTGATATGATCGAGCTGTTTGGAAAATTAGAACCCTAATTTCCGTATAAATTTTATTTTTTGTTAAAAAATTACTTTACAATACTGAAAAATAGTGATATACTTTTTTCGTAAAAATCCGATATTTAAGGAGATTTAATTATGAGCCGTACTATAGGTACAATTTCACGCGGCGTTAGAGCGCCCATTATCAGAAATGGCGATAATATTGCCGAAATAGTAACAAACTGTATTCTTGAAGCATCAAGAGAAGAGAACATTCCCGTAAGAGACCGCGACGTTGTGGCTATGACTGAAGCAATCGTTGCACGTGCGCAGGGTAACTATGCGACTATAGATGATATCGCAACCGATATCAGAGCAAAATTTGGCGGCGAGACAGTGGCAGTTATTTTGCCCATTCTCAGTAGAAATAGATTTTCCGTTTGCTTAACGGGTATTGCTCGTGGCGCAAAGAAGATCGTGCTTATGCTTTCTTATCCTTCAGACGAGGTTGGAAACCACCTTGTATCACTTGACAAGGTTGACGAGATGGGTGTTAACCCCTATAGCGACGTGCTTACACTCGAAAAGTACAGAGAACTTTTCGGTTATGAAAAGCATAGATTCACAGGCGTTGACTATGTTGAGTTTTATGAAAAACTCATTCGTGCCGAGGGTGCTGATTGCGAGATTATTTTTGCCAACGATCCTCGCGCAGTTCTTCCTTACACAAAGAACGTTCTCACTTGTGATATTCATACAAGACATAGAAGTAAGAGACTCCTCAAGGCTGCAGGCGCAGAAATTGTTTACGGACTTGATGATATCCTTTCCGAAAGTGTAAACGGAAGCGGATATAACGAGCACTACGGACTCCTTGGTTCTAACAAGGCGACTGACGAGCAGGTTAAGCTCTTCCCGAGAGATTGCCAAGTTGTTGTTGAGGACATTCAAAAGAGACTTTACGAAGCAACCGGCAAGCACGTTGAGGTAATGGTTTACGGCGACGGCGCGTTCAAGGATCCTGTAGGTAAGATTTGGGAGCTTGCTGACCCCGTTGAATCTCCTGCATACACAGCCGGTCTTGAGGGAACACCCAACGAGCTCAAGCTCAAGTATCTTGCTGATAACGATTTTGCGGATCTTTCCGGCGATGCACTTAAGAATGCTATCAAGGAAAGAATTACTCAAAAGGATGACAACCTTGTTGGTAAGATGGCTTCCGAGGGTACAACACCCCGTCAGCTCACCGACCTTATCGGCTCACTTTGTGACCTCACATCCGGTTCCGGCGACAAGGGAACTCCCATTGTTTGGATTCAGGGTTACTTTGACAACTATACTACTGAATAATATTGAACTGAAAAACACCTTCCGCAAATTAATGTGGAAGGTGTTTATTGTTTTTGTTAAGAATTCTTTCGATTTGGACAATCCAAAAGATTTTAACAGATAAAATAAGCTCTTTTTATCTGTTTTGGTTATTGTCCTGATTGTTTTTGTTATTCTGGTTGTTTCTGTTGTTCTGATTGTTTTTGTTGTTTTGGTTATTTTGGTTATTGTTGCTATTGTTGCTATTGTTGTGGTTGTTCTGGTTGTTGTAGTTGTTCTGGTTGTTCTTGTTATTGTTGTTCTGGTTGTTTTGATAATTGTTGTTCATAATTTTTTCTCCTTTAATTTGATTGCGAGTATAGTTTGCCTCATTTCAGACAAACTATACATGAAAAAAATCTTTAGGAGGCAATAACATGCTTTTAATTCAAAACGGATTGGTTTTTACTATGGAAAGGGATAAAGAAGAGTATGTTGATCTTCTCGTCGACAAAGGAAAAATAATCCGTATTGCGAAAAAAATAACACCTACGGAGAAAACGGAAATTATTGATGCCACGGGATTGCGCGTATATCCCGGTTTTATCGACGCTCATAGCCATATTGGAATTTCGGAGGAGAAGAAGAGCAACCAAGTGGATCAAACCAACGAGGGAACTAATCCAATTACTCCCTGTGTTCGCGCCATTGATGCGATTAACCCAATGGACAGTGCGTTTCACAATGCCTTAGCGGTAGGTATAACGGGTGTGATGGTCGGGCCCGGAAGCTCAAATCCAATCGGAGGGCAGTTCGCCTTTGTGAAAACTCATGGAAGACGGATAGATGATATGATAGTTCTTGCGCCCTGTGCTATAAAGATTGCTTTTGGCGAAAATCCGATGACGAATTACGGAACAAACGGAAATATCCCCTCCACCCGTATGGGTATTGCATCACTTATCAGGGAAGAACTGACTCGTGCAAGGCAGTATTTTAGTGACAGTAATGGCGCGAGAGAGGATTTTTGTATGGAATGTTATCGGGATTTATTTGAGAAAAAGATACCACTAAAGGCGCATGTTCATCGCGCGGACGATATTTTCACCGCCATACGTATAGCAAAAGAATTTGGGCTTGGGCTCACGTTGGATCACTGTACCGAGGGGCATCTAATCGCTGATGAGATTGCGCAAAGCGGATATCCTGCTATCGTTGGGCC
>JAZRHW010000039.1:0-4117 GCA_045644965.1 Eubacteriales bacterium | reverse complement strand
ACAGGGCAACCTGCGGTTGCGATGGCATTAAACACCGCTTTTCTCGTTGCGGTGGTGCAAAAAGGTGTATCAAAGGTATCTCCCGAGATGAGCACAAGCTCCACTCCTCGCTCGCGGCCAATTTTAAGCGCTCTCGCAAAGCAATTTCTCAATTCTTCGCGTTTTTGATCCGCAACGTCCTTTTCAAAACCCGAAAAGGCGCTATCGAGGTGAAAATCTCCGAGGTGAAGTATTTTCATTCTATTTTACCTCCATCTATGAAGTTAAATAATATTTATTAGCTTAATTATATCATACGCATATCAACTTTTCAATGGTAAAGGGGAATTTGTTCACAAATTATTAATAAAAATAATGTAAAATGTATTTATTATGATGGCGTGGTATGTGCCATGCGCAAAAAGGGAGTGAGAAGACTTGTCAAATCGAGGCAGAAAAATGAATAATTCGTACAAGTCGGGCAGGCTTTCGCGCGCGGGACGTTTCTCGCGTCAAAAGATGAATCTCACCCCGATAATCATACTCGTTTGTGTGCTCCTCAGCTTCATTATCGCAATGGTGCTTGGAAATTATCTCGGTGACATTGCGGAGCAATCGCAAAACACTACCACCACTCCGGGCGATTCTTCACAACTTTCGCCACCTGTGGTTGACAAAGTGAATCCTTCAATCAACCTTAACGCATATTTTGCGGATATGACGGGCGCCGATCCCGAGTTGAGTCTTTCCTTGCAAACCGAGGATGCGAGAGGGAAGGGTAACTCGCTCTTTATTGAGCTTATCGACTCCGACGGTAAGTTGATATACACCTCGGACAAGGCGAGTGATATTGGATATCCTTGCAGGGATAATCTATCTCTTGAACGTCTTGCAAATCACTTCGCGTATTATGATGACTATGCGGTGGCGCTCTTTAAGAGCGGTTTTTCCGCCGATCTTGATGCCGACCAGCGCGTAAAGGTGCAATCGGACGAAATTTTAATTATCTCCGAGGCGTGCGAGGGCGCGTTTTCAGAGGTTATTGTTGAGTTTGGTGGCAATATCACAAAGAGTAATTTGATTTATTATCAATCATACCTGTTGAATTTGAAACTCGCGTGCGAGGGTGTGCCGATTGGTGTGAAGCTTTCGTACAGTTTCCTTGCCAATTCCGAGAATTCGGGTCTTGTGGCGGATATTATGAAGTTTGCCGATTATTACGTTTTTGATATTGGTGAGCTTGATGCCGACGGTATCGAGGGCGCTCTTGCACCGATAATTTATCTCCTCGAAAGATACGAAAACGCGGTTATTCTCGGCAGGGGCGAGGGGAATAGCGCAGTCCTTGTGGCGCGAATCGAAGCGCTCCGAAATAAAGGCGTAGAGAGTTATATTGTTAAGTGAAAATAAATGAAAAGCAACGGGCTTTCGTCCGTTGCTTTTTTTGGTGGTGTGGGGGGTAAAGTTCATTATTTTGGTTAGTTAGAGTTAAAAAGGACGGCCAATGGCCGCCCTACAATATAATGTGCTTGGTTCGTGGTGTAAACTAAAAATTACACAAGACTTAATTGCGAGAATGGCGAAGCCGCGCCAAAAGTTTTTTGCCACTCTTTAATGCATTTTGTTCGTGGTGTGAACTGAGAAATCATATCCAACTATATTGCGAGAATGTCGAAGACGCGATTAAAGTTTTTGCCAAGCTTTTTTCAAAAAGCGGGGTTACCATTTTTGCATTTCACGTTTGATTCGGACAACGATAACGGAGATATCATCGGTGGGAGATTTCATTTCGGCTTTCGCACGGCGAATGATTTTATCAGCAATAGCGGACGGTTCTTCGTCGCAAAGAACGGGATCTCGGAGCATTTTTGTGAGGTAGGCATGGTCCTCTCCGTCGGCAAATGCGCCATCACTGAGCATCACGATAATATCGCCATCCTCGCAGGAAATGTCTATTTGCTTGGCATCAAGGGCATTTAGAATTCCTATTGGAAAGCTCGGAGAGGATAGTTTGAACACATTTCCACGTCTAACAACGAGGGTGGGCGCAGCACCGCTTTTTATAAGAGTTAATGCGCCCGAATAGAGGTCAAATTGCAAGAGATCCACGGTGGCGGAGCACTCGTTTTCACTTCTCACTCCCTTTGCCCGCAGGACACTATTGAGCATTTTAAGTGAGGTCTCCATTTTATTTCCTGCGGTAAGCATATTTCGCAAAAATGCATTAGCGAGCTCGCTCACTAGCGCAGCGCCCTGTCCCGTTCCCATACCGTCGCTTATGAGCGCGTAGAGGTAATCATTTTTGTTCTCGAAAATACTGACTGTGTCTCCGCAAATGCGCTCTCCCTCGCTGTTTGCCGTGGCGAAGGCGCACTCGGCACTATAAGCGCGTTTGGCACAAATTTGCATATTCACCGAGCCAAATGCAAGTTCAAACGTGGGGTCGGAGAGAGCTCGGCGCGTAACCTTTTCAAGTCCCTCCTTTAAAGCTGTAACGTCCGCAGCTCGCTCGCTGAGGTCGAGTCCGCGCGCCATTATTCGCAGTTTTCTTTTTCCAAAAACACTCACACTATGCTCGCCATACCCCTCGCTCGCGATAACTCGGGCGAGTTTTTTTGCCATTGAGGGATCGCTTTTCAGTTCCTCGTCATTTTCCGCGAGGGCATCATTGAGAATTTTTGAAATTGCGTCATAATCAAGCGCAAAAATCTCTGTTTTTTCGGTTTGGAGCGCCTTTTTGGTGGCTATCGCGCAGGATTTGTTGACATCTTCTATTATTTGCACCGAGTTCGGACAGCGCTTTTTAAACTCATCCGAGAGATTTTTGTGCTCGGCAGCGCCCGAGGAGTGAAGCTTCACGGTAATCTTTTTCATAGCCTCAAGCGTGGCGCTGTATTCGGTGCCGTAACACACCTCACGGCTCTCACAAAAGGCACATTTTTCCTCAAAACTCGCCTCGCAAATTCTATGAAGATCAAGCATTGTTGGGCGCTTTAGTTTTGAGGAGAGGTTATAGAAAATTTCGGACAGTGTCGAGAACGAGTCGGAGAGCGCCTTGAGTTTTTCATCCTGGAGTGTGATTTTTTGCTCGTTCATCATTGCCGAAACAGAGATGTTTTCTTCCTCCTCCAAGAAGTCGAAAAAGCGCTCCACGTCCTCAAAAAATCCGATTCGCTCGGCAGTGCAAAAGAGCATTGATGCCGAAAGGAGTGCGGGGAAGGTTGAACCAAGGGCGGCGAGCCCCTCAACATATACGACCCAAACAAGTCCTACAATACACGCGGCAACACTCGCGCCAAAGCGGGAAATCTTAGAAATTGATACGTACGCGATAGCACAAAAGGCAAAGGTCGGTGCGTGGATGGGTGAGATGGCAAGTCCAAAGAGAAGTCCTGCGCTCATTCCGTAAATTATTCCTTTTTTGCAGGCGTATAGGGTTGCAAGTGTGGCTATGAAAATTTGTGCGGAGATGCCGACGAGCTTTACTCCGTCAAGAGAAAATATCAGTGCCGCGATGAGCAATCCTGCGGAGAGGTCGCATAGTTTTTCCTTTAAGGGAGTAATGGAAAATGCTCTTTTTTGGCGCGCGCGTTGTTCGAAAATCTCAAAATACCAGCTAAAAAGAAGCGTTCCAACGGGGGTCAAAACAAGGTAAAATATCGCTCCGAAGAGGTCATAAAAGCGAAATCCGCCGGCGACGATATTCCAAATGCCCACGAAAAAAACTCCAACAGCAGAGCTCATCATTTTGAGGTAAGTGTGCTCGTCAAAGAGGTTGGAAAAACCGCGAATTACGGTTATATCCGAGCCGCCCTTTTGCGCTGTGGGTCTATTATCAAGGAAGAGCCGCGCGAAAATTCGCAGTGCCAAAGTAACGCATCCGCCCACGATTTTAGGGAAGGATATTTTACCTCCGCCAAATGCGGAAAGTATTATTCCGATGAGCACGAAAGGCGCTTGTCTTGAGCTGGCGGCGAGCAGGGAATAGGCGAGGGGGGTGGTTTCAAAAAGCATATTTTTAGTGCCGAGAAGTATGCCGAAAAACACGTACGCGACCGCGCGTGCGCTCTCGATTATTATCTCCTTCTTAGTTGCCCGTTTTTCGTTTATCGCGCGCTTCGGGGTGGCGATTTTTGCG
>JAZRHW010000038.1:0-6989 GCA_045644965.1 Eubacteriales bacterium | reverse complement strand
GCAAACCATTTCTTGTTGTCGGGATGGCGAAAACACCACGCGTCAAGCTCGTCCTCAAAAGGGCAATCATATTTAATCCCGTAAAAATCCTCAATGTAGGACGCAAATTCATGCCTGTTCATCCAATCTCACCGCCTTTTTGTTAAGTATATCATAAATTCCACTTATTTTCAATTGGTATTGCTTTTTTTGTGAAAAAGTGTTACAATAATTTCAATAAATTTAAAAGGAGAATTCCCATGAGAAAGAATTTTGGACCTAAATCTTGGCTTTACCCCATGCCCGTGCTAATTGTTGCAACTTATGATGAAAACGGCAATCCCAATGCAATGAATGCCGCATGGGGTGGTATTTACGATACAAATCAGGTTATGGTGTGCCTTGCTCACGAGCATAAGACGACGGAGAATATAAAGAAAACCGGTGCTTTTACTCTCAGCTTTGCGACGGCTGAAACCGTTGCCGCGTGTGACTATGTGGGTATCGTATCCGCAAATGACGTGCCCGATAAATTCGAGCGCGCTGGATTCCATCATACAAAGAGTAATTTTGTCAATGCCCCTATAATTGCGGAGCTTCCAATGGCGGTTGAGTGTAACCTTATCAAATTCAATGAGGACGGAATTTGTATAGGTGAGATAGTAAACGTTTGCGCTAAAGAGGAGATACTCAACGAAAAGGGTCAAATTGATGCCAAAAAGCTCGACCCCATTTGCTACGATAGTTCCACACACACCTATTGGCGCCTCGGAGATGCCGCAGGCAAGGCGTTCAGCGAGGGGAAGAAGATCAAATAATGAAGATCCTTATCGGTACTACTAATCCCTCAAAAATCCCACGCTTTGAGGGTTTTCTCAAGGGCTACGATGTTGAGTTTTATACTCTTCGCGACCTCGGAATTGAAAGTGAGCCGGAGGAAAGTGGCAAAACTCCCGTTGAAAATGCGGAGATAAAAGCGCGCTATTACGGTCAGTTCTTTGACTACGTTATTTGCAATGACTCGGGACTTTATTTCGATTGTTTGCCACTTGACGATCCACGTCAACCGGGACTCAATATAAGAACTCCACAGGGCAGGGAGAGAATGAATGACGAAGAAAGCATCAAGTATTACTCCGAACTCGTGCACGAGCTTGGAGGCAGGGTGCTAGCATATTATATGGACGGTATCGCAGTGTATAACCAAGGCGAGATACACACTTTTATGGAAACGGGCGAGAGCAATCGGGCAAGCGCATTTTATATGGTCGATACTCCATCACCTAAAAGACAGGCAGGGTGGCCACTTAACTCGCTTTCAATAAATAGAAATACACTGGATTATTTTGTTGACGGTGGTAACAATAAATATGACCCCGTACGTGAAGATATTATGATAGGTCAATACCGCCAAAGAGTAATAGAATTTCTCAAAAAATCTCTCGATATAAAATAAAAAATGCTCCCATTTGGGAGCATTTTTGTTTTATATTACTTCAAATTCAAGTTTAATATCCTTGAGTTGAGGTGTTGAAATAACAACTGTAGCTGCACCTTTTTCTCCGGTAGATTTTACGTAAAATCCTGCAGAGCCACCGCGAAGAGAAGTCATATCGGGACCAATCACTTTGATGGGGCCCTTAGTTCTTATTCTCAAGGGTTCGGAGCAGTAGGGAAGAAGATTTCTATTTTCATCAACCGCACGAATTCTAATTGAAGCAACGTCATAGCTGTTCTTTTCACAAAGAGTTGTAGCGGAGCAGTTAATCTCAAGGTTAAGCTCGTTCATTGCCTTCTTAACAACGGTCTTAACAACTTGTCCGTGCTTGATAGCATCAAAGCGATAAACTGTGCTTGTGCCACCCCAGTCACCAATATACTTGGTATACAAATCAACGATTTGATTGATGCTGAGATGATGCTTAACTATGCATTTAAGTGCGTGAGAAGCAAACTTCTTTGTGATTTTGCCGTATCCGTTAAGACCGATATAATTGAGAGCAGCAGCAACGTCGCGCGATTTTCTCTTTGAGAATCCCTCGTTTGTTTCCAGGAGATTTCCGATATAATCGTCAATCAAAATTGGTGGACATGCCATATTAACAAAACGTGTTCCATCGGGTTTGTATTCCTTGATGAAATCATCATTTTTGTACATTTTAACACTATCAGCATTAGTAAAGATCCAAATCTCTCCCTTAACACTTGCGGGATGTTCACCGATATCCATGGATGAGCTTATTTCAAGTACGGGGGTGTCCTTTTGTTGTGAGGAGTAAACTGATGCAGCCATCTTGGGATTTCGGAACATGTCCATCACGCCGTGATAGCAAATTCTATCGCCGCTTCCGAAGTCCTTGTGAGTGTTGTAGTCGAATGCACACCAAGAAAAGCTACCGCTAATGTCCTCGTGGGATGCCACTGCGTCAAGAACGGTTGCATGTCGGAGTGCATGAGCAAGACGGTGTTCCTCGCAGTCAAAACTCTTGGTGGGGAACATGTGGCCGTTGCTTTCGGTGATGAGATATGCCTTGTTTTTGTCCGACGTTACCTTTTCCTTGGGTTCGCAACCGGGATTCACACCATCGTGAATGAAGTCATTATATGTATAAACGTCCTCAAGAAGCTGACTCTTCTTGAAGTTTCTAACACCGCCCGTTACTCTTGTCGGGTCAAGCTTGTGAGCGAGCTCGTTAGTGCGTGTATAAAGCTCCTCATTGTCTTGCGACTCGTTGATTCTAACGCCCCAAAGAATAATGGAGGGGTGGTTTCTATACTGAAGAATCATCTCCTCAACGTTGCGAAGAGCCTGATTTTGCCAATTCTCGCCGCCAATATGTTGCCAACCGGGGATTTCAGTGAACACAAGAAGTCCAATTTCATCGCAACGGTCAATAAAGTATTGTGATTGAGGATAATGCGAGGTTCTTACCGCATTAAGACCAAGCTCATTTTTAAGGATGTCCGCATCCAGCTTTTGCATTGACTCGGGCATAGCATAGCCAACGTACGGATAGCTTTGATGGCGGTTCAAACCTCTAATTTTAATCTTTCTACCGTTGAGGTAAAATCCGTCGCTCTTAAATTCAACCTTGCGGAAACCAATCTTTACGTTGTGAGTGTCAATAAGCTTGCCGTTCCTATAAATCTCGGTTTTAAGAGTGTAGAGAACGGGAGCATCAAGCATCCAAAACTTAACGTTTTTAACAAAGCCGTTAAGTGTGAGGAAATTTGAGTAGAGTCCTTTTTGTACAAGTACAGTTTCTTCGTCGCCAAGGATGGCGGTTTGTCTAATCATAAGACCGTCGGAGATTTCTCCCGCAATACTTACGTCGCAAACGATCTTGCCGGTAAACTCAGGCTTAGCAAAGACATCCGAAATATAAATTTGTTCCTTAACATCAATGTATACGTCGCGATAAAGACCACTGTACGTCATGTAGTCTATCACGTTTCCAAATGGAGGAATATCAAGATTTTCTCTCGAATCAAGTTTTACGAGAAGAATATTTTCTTCGCCAATATTCAATTTGCCCGTAAGATCGAGAGTGAACGCGGTGTATCCGGAGTAGTGTTCTCCGATCTTTTCACCGTTCAAAAATACCTCAGCATAGTGCGCAGCGCCCTCGAATGTGAGGAGAATTCGCTTATTGCGCCACTCAGTGGGGGCATTAATTACCCTGCGGTATGCAGAAATACATTGATACTCTTCCTCGGAAAAATAGTTGTAGGGAAGCTCATGCGTTGTGTGCGGAAGGCGCACTTCGGACATGGACTTGTCGACATTTCCTTCAATGTACTTTTCTTTAAATGTCTCGGAAAACAACCAAGAATCGTTGATATAAATTCTACTCATAACAATCTCCTCTTAAAAAGATTTAGTACGTAATAAAATTATATCACCAAAATTCGCGAAAATCAATAGAAATTGTAGGATATTTGGAGTAAAAATCGAAATATGTAATTTTTATAGCTTTTGTTTTTCAAAATCGGATAAAATATCCCTCAGGCAATACGGCTCGGTTGAGCTATCACAAATTTCCTCAAATAATCTTTCAGCACTTGCTTTGTCGCAGGCAAAGCTCCCACAGTAAAAATCCTTCTTTGTTTGCGCGATAATCACGTAGAATCCCTTGCAAAACGTCGCTCGAAAAAGCTTGTAACAAATCCCCGTATTCTCAACCTTTTTAATTAAAGTTAAATCCATAACTGTCTCCTTTTATTCTCAATAACGCTATTTTACCATTTAAGGGCACAATGTGCATAATCAATTTTTTAGATAAAAAACGCACCCAAAATACCAAATAATGTAAAAATAATTGACCAAACTTGCGTTTCGTTAAAAACTGTATATATTATATTCATAACTTGAGTCGCATTTGGGCGAAAATAGGCAGTACTTAAATTATTCCGTAATTTCCCGTCAACGGATCTTTAAAAATACCAATCTCAGGTGTAACAAAAGTGAAAATGACAAACAAGAGGGCAATACAGCATAGGACGGCTAGAGGTAATTTTGACGACTTGCAACGTATATCTCCCTCGATAAAGAGATGCGTCTCATATAGGTATGCAAATGCGGCAGCAATAAAGAAAATCGCAATATTAATCCAGTCGGGCGATTCGCCTATAACACCATTGTAGGTATAAAATAAGACGGGTATTAGTGCAAGTCCCAAAAGTGTTCCTCGCAACTTAATACACCAATAATTTTTCATATCCTTAAAAAAGAAGCTCTGAAAAATTGCATATAAAAACATAGGCCAAAATAACAACTTCATATGCTCCCAAGTTGATTCATTTACACCCGAAAAAGGAGCAATCCAAACTGGCGCACCGAGCCAATCGTATAGAAAATGCAAAATAGTACCAACAATAGAGACCACCGCAAATCCCCAAAGTTCCCAAAGCCGAATTGATTTCTTCATAAAATACCCCAATCAAGTTTTTTACTAAAAGTATATCAATAAGCCCATAAATTTATTCTCCCGCCGCACATTTAATTTGACAAACTTCTATATACGTGATATAATTTTATATATTGAATGAAGGGGGGCTTTTTATGGAACGAAATGAAATAAAAAGGCAACGCGAGATAGCGAGATGGGAAAGGGAACTAAAAAAGCCCAAGAGAAACGGTTATTTCGCTTGGCTCATTTTTGTTATTTGTTTGATATATATGACCGACGAGGTTGCTTCTCAAATAGGATTTCTTATGAAAACCGATATTGCAAACGATCTTTTTGCAAAATTCGGCAATAGCAGCGTGGGTATAATGGAGCTCGTATCCATGGTGGTAGTTCCTTTTCAGCTTTGTAGTATCTTTTATAAACCGCTTGCTGATAAATGGGGACGTAAAACATTCCTTGTTATTAATACCTTTGGTATGAGCCTTGCTCTCCTTTTGATTTTCCTATCAAATAGTTTGATTTTGTATTTCCTTGGTGCGTGCTTGATCCAATTCTTTATTCCACACGATATGCACGTTGTGTATATAATGGAATTTGCGCCCGAGAAGCGTAGAGCAAGAGTTTATTCCTGCATAAAATTCGTGGCAAATATGGGTGTTATGCTTGTACCTTTTTTGAGAAGACTTTTGATGCAGGACTCGTCCGAGTGGCGCAAGGTATTTCTTATTCCTGCGATAGTAGGACTTGTATGTAGCTTTGTAGCACTTATTTCCGCAAGAGAAACGGACGCGTTTATAAATTCCCGACTTCGTTATCTTAGAATGACGGACGAGGAGCGTACTGCATTGAAGAGGGAAAAGAAGGCAGAGGCTGCACAGGGCGGTGTTGGAGAAGCATTGAGATTTGCCTTCTCACATAAGCAAATCAAGTGGCTATATATTACCTCGGCATTTGTAAATGTTGGCTTGCTTCTCACAATGCAATATAACGTAATTATGAACTATGGATATGCGGAGTATTTCCTCAAAATAGGTCAGTACGCAACGCTTGATGAGGCGGTGAATGCGGCAAGTGTTGGAGTTGTAACTGATGCACTCTTCTTCTTTACTATCGGCTCAGCACTGGCACAGGTGCTTATGGGCTTTATTTGCGACGGAAAGGGAAGAAAGGCCGCGGCAATTTCAATGGCATCTATTTGCGTTGTATCACTTCTCGGATTTTTCTTTGGCTCAAACCTCGGCTGGAGTCCCGTTATAGTAGGATTGCTGTGTGGCGCTTGTGTGGGTAGCTACTACGCGACCAATGATATTCTTATTATGATGATAGGCGAGTCGTCGCCAACCAATCTCCGTTCCTCTACGATTTCCTCGCAGTATTTTGTAACTGCCGCAGGAGTAATCGTTTCCTACGGTGTTGGTTTGCCACTACTCACAATTCTTGGCAACGGTGCTGCCGGATGGATATCACTCGGATTGGCACTTCCGGGATTTGTTGTAGCACTCATTTGCTTGTGCACCAAAACTCACGATACTACGGGTATAAATATGGATACCGTAACCGGTTGTGAATGGGACTAAATTGAAAGGAGAATAAAATGAATATCAAGCTTTCACTCTTAAAATTTCTTCTCCACTCCAAGCGCTCACTTACTGCAGCAAGAATAAAACTTACGGGTAACGTGAAGGGCAGGAAATTTGTGATTCCTCGCGAAAACAAGGATGGAGTGCTTACATACCTTTATAACCCTGCAAATAATTGCGAAAATGAGCGCCCCTTGCTTATCAACGTTCACGGTGGCGCATGGATAATGAATGACGCGCTCAAAATGGATACAATGTGTCAAACATTGTCCGATAAGTTCGGTGCTTTTGTAGTTAATGTAAATTACAAAAAGGCTGACGAGCAAGCTTTTCCGTATCCTCAATATGAAATTTATGATACCGTGAAATATTTTCTTCAAAATTCTGAGCAATATCAAATTGATAAGAACCGCGTAGTGCTTATGGGTTATAGCGCAGGCGCACATCTTTGTGCTGCGGCAGTGCAAATGCTTCGCGATGAAGGCATTTTCGTAAATAGACAAGTGCTTTGCTACCCATT